>CACEMW010000029.1:0-34533 GCA_902560705.1 uncultured Verrucomicrobiota bacterium | reverse complement strand
GTACGAAGGCAGCGCCCAGGAGATCACAGAAGAGGACTTTATTGCGGCCCTGCGTTTCGGCCAGGAGGCCTGCCAGCCCATGATTGAGGCTCAAGAGGTATGGCGCAAGGAGATCGGTAAACCCAAGCGGGAGATTGTGACCATGCAGGTCTCAGACGAAGTTACCGCCGAAGCACGTTCGTTGATCGCTGAAAAGGTCATCCCCACGCTACTGATCGAATCCAAGAAGCAGCGGGAAGCAGGTTGGAACGCGATCACCTCAGAAGCAGGAGCTCAGCTCGTCGAAAAATTTGGTGAAGATGTGGTCACTGGTCAGGTGCTCTCCGATGTTTTCTACAAGATCCAGAAGGAAGCGGTTCGAAAATTGGTTCTGGACGATGGCAAGCGCTTGGATGGTCGTCAATTTTTCGATATTCGCCCTATCGATTCGGAGGTGGGACTATTGCCGAGAGCGCACGGTTCGGCCCTCTTCACGCGTGGTGAAACTCAGGCGTTGACTTCAGCGACCATGGGAACGCTCGATGACGCGCAGAGTTTTGATGCCTATGCGGGGGGAGAAAGCGAAAAGCAGTTCATTCTTCACTACAACTTTCCGAATTTTTCTGTGGGCGAAACCGGGCGTATCACGGGTCCGGGCCGGCGTGAGATTGGTCATGGTGCCCTGGCAGAGCGCTCCATTGCACCTCTCTTTCCTTTCGAATCCTTCCCTTACACTGTGCGCATTACCAGTGAGGTTTTGGAATCCAATGGGTCCTCAAGTATGGCGACCGTGTGCGCAGGTTCGCTGGCTCTCATGGATGCGGGCGTTCCACTCAAGTCGCCTGTGGCAGGCATTAGCATTGGTATTTGCACCGAAACCGACGGCGATGACCAAATTGATCGCTATCAAATTCTGACCGACATCATTGGATGGGAAGATGCGTTTTGCGACATGGATTGCAAAATCGCTGGTAGCGCTTCAGGAATCACTGGCTTCCAGTTGGATCTCAAACTCAAGGGGCTTCCTCTGGGGATCATGGAAGAGGCGATTCAGAAGGCCAAGGAAGCTCGTGAGGCGGTGCTGGAAAAGATGGCGGCAACCCTTGCAGAACCTCGCAAGGAATTCAGCAAGTACGCTCCCCGAATCACCACGGTTCGAATCAACCCGGATAAAATCGGAGCGCTGATCGGCCCCGGTGGTAAAAACATCAAACGCATCGTTGAAGAGTCCGGCTGTGAGATCAACATCGAGGATGATGGATCGGTCAAGATTTACTCGGTCGCAGAAGAGGGTCTCAACATTGCCATGCAGGAGATCGAAGGGATTACTGCTGAAATTGAAGTCGGCAAGACCTACCGAGGAAAGGTGGTTTCCATTAAGGAATTTGGTGCTTTTGTAGAAGTGCTTCCAGGCCAGGATGGGCTCTGTCACATCAGTGAGCTCGCCAACTTCCGTGTGAAACGTACCGAGGACATCGTGCAGATGGGCGACGAAATCTGGGTCAAGGTGATCGGTATTGATGACAAGGGCCGCGTGAAACTTTCTCGCAAGGTTGCGATGGAAGAACGCGACCAGATGATGGCTGACGGCAACGAGTCTTCAGGTGAAGACCAGACCGAGGCTGAGGCTGACAAGGAGTGAATTTCTTGATTTGAGTTCCTTCATCGTTGAATTCAAGGCGGACCCACTCGGGTCCGCCTTTTCCATGATCCCGGCAAGTCGCTGTGTCTTGCCTAAGTTTTGTTCCCCCTGTTAAATACTAGCGTGCAACAGCAACAAACCATCAGTGAACCGGTTGAAATGCGCGGTCTTGGATTGCATGGCGGTCAAAAGGTCACCGCTCGATTGCTTCCAGCCCCACCCAATCATGGGGTCTGTTTCAGACGCGTGGATCTGGATGGGCAACCAGAGCTTCCCGCCAGCATTGATCTTGTAAGTGATACGACTCGGTCCACCACCTTGGCCAAGGGAAACATCAAGTTGCATACCGTCGAGCACATGCTTTCTACTTTTTCAGGCATGGGTCTCGACAATGCTGTCGTGGAGCTGGATGCCAATGAGCCTCCGATAGGTGATGGCAGTTCGGTTGCGTTTAGTGAACTTGTGCGTCGAGCGGGCTTGAGTTTGCAGGCCCAGGATCGCGAGCCTCTCAAAGTGGTTGAGCCCACGGCCATTCAGATGGGAGATTCCATCATGTCTGTTTTCCCTCATGATGGATTCAAGATCAGTTGTACCAGTTCCGATGCCCGAGGTCATTTCACTCAATACTATTCAACGGAAATCAACCCTGAAACCTGGGAACAAGATATATCCAAGGCACGAACCTTTTGCTTTTTTGAAGAAATCGAATTCCTCATCAAGAATGGTTTGATCAAAGGTGGTAGTCTGGAGAATGCGGTGATCATTCGGGATGATGTGGTTTTGACCAATGAACCTCTCCGTTACCCAGACGAATTTGTTCGCCACAAGATTCTCGATATCATTGGAGATCTGTATTTGATCGGTCGCCCCATTCAGGCTCACATTATTGCCGTCCGCCCGAGTCACAAGATCAATTGTGAGTTGGCTCGACAACTGGCTGCGGTTGCCAAGAGGCCCAAAGTCGCCGCGCAGACCCTTTCCCCGCCTTCAACAGAAACCAAAAAAATTGTGGAACCCGAGAAACAGCTCCCTACGCCCATACCTGCCGATGCCACCTCCTTGGATATCAATGAGATCATGAAAATCCTTCCGCACCGATACCCCTTTCTGATGGTGGATCGGGTGATCAAAATAGAAGGTAACTCGATACAGGCAGTCAAATCGGTCAGCATCAATGAACCTTTTTTTGAGGGTCATTTTCCGGGACATCCCATCATGCCGGGGGTGCTTCAGTTGGAAGCCATGGCTCAAGTGGCAGGGATTCTCACCTTGGGTAAGGCGGAAAACTGGGGAAAGATTGCCTACTTCATGGCGGCTGATTGCGTCAAGTGGCGCAAGCCAGTTCTGCCGGGGGACACGTTGGTCATTGACGTCGAAATCATGAAGAGTCGTGGCAAGATAGGTAAAGCCAAGGGAGTATGCTCGGTTGCCGGAGAAACGGTGAGTGAGGCGGTCGTGACCTTCATGATGGCCAGTGCCTGAATCTTTACATCCGGAGTACATGATTCATCCAACGGCCATCATTCATGAAGCTGCCATCATTGGTCAGGGATGCCACATCGGGCCCTACTGCGTCATTGGTGAGCATGTTCAAATGGGGCAAGGCAATCACTTGCACTCTCATGTGGTGGTCGATGGCCACACGCAAATAGGAGACGACAACACCTTTTTTCCTTTCTCAACCATCGGGATGCGCACCCAGGATCTGAAGTGGGAGGGCGGGGTAACTCATACCCAGATCGGAGACCGGAATACCATCCGTGAGCATGTGTCGATTCACAGTGCGACAGGAGAAGGGGATGCCACTTGTATCGGTTCGGACAATCACCTGCTCGCATACGTCCACATTGCCCACGATGTGCAACTGGGTAATCACATCATCATGTCCAATGTCGCAACCTTGGCAGGTCATATTGTCGTGGAGGACCATGTTGTTATTGGGGGCCTTGCCGGCATTCATCAATTTTGCCGAGTGGGTCAGCATGCCATCATAGGGGGCTGTTCCAAGGTAGTTCAGGATGTGGCGCCCTACATGATGGTCGATGGGAATCCGGCTCGCACCCGTGCCCTCAACAAGGTGGGGTTGGAGAGAAGGGGCTTCACCCCAGAAGCGCTTCAAGCACTCAAGAAAGCCTATCGTATTCTTTTTCGATCGGGGTTGACCCTTGGAAATGCGATTGAAAAAGCGAATCAAGAGGTGTCCGACATGCCAGAGGTACGCCGCCTGCTCGATTTCCTGCGTTCCAGTCAGCGAGGAGTTGCCTGAAGCGATGATTCGAAACCTGCAGTCGCTTAACCTAAGGCAACCCTCTACCTTGGGGTGGGTGCTCCTTGGGCTCTGCGTGCCTATCACTCTATCTGCCAATGCTAGTACCCCTTTGATTTGGGCACGCATCTTACACCTAACCCTGGGGAATCTGATGATCGGCCTTCTGGAAGGGGGCCTTTTAATCTACTGGTTAGGGCTTAGGCAGTGGTTTTTTTGGTATGCACTTGGAGGCATGATCGCGGCCAACTATGCTTCCTCCTGGGCGGGTTACCTGATTCTGGCTGCCGTAAAAGGCTTGGTGCAATCGATCACTTTGTTGTGGCTAAAACCCTTTTTTCTCGTCTGTTTGGGCGTCAGTTTTTTGCTGAGTCTTTTGATTGAATGGCCTGTAGTATGATGGATTCTTCGATGTCACGGTAAAAGCTGGAAACAGGCTCTGCGACGCACCTTTCAATTGTACGCGGTCAGCTATCCTCTTCTTGTGGCCTATTATTTTTCTGCCAGCGAGGTCAGCCTCATGACGGACTTTGATCTGGTGGATACTCAGGAGTTGATCCCCTCAAGATCGTGCACGTTTTACTACCTTTCAGTCGATGGGGCATCGGTGATGCGAAGCGAGATCGGTAGTGAGCATGTTCCAGAACAAGTTTATGAACTGGAGCCGGATTCTCGGCACGATCCCCTGTTTATTCGTTCAGATGAAGAAGCTTTGTACGATCTATGGTTGCTCAAAGGCGGATCTCCCAAGAATCAGGAGGCACAAATCCTTCTTAAGGATGTGACCAACATGGCTGTCGTGGAGGATTCTCAAAAAGCACCTTACCCACACATACAGCCACAGGGATTTCCCATGCCACGAACCACTGGGCTTCTTTTTGGGGAGGTACCTTCGCGCTGGTCTGAAACAAACTCAATTTACAGAACGGGTTTCTGGCCTGTCGAAGGACTTTCAGGAAATGCAGAATCTCTGCGGCGCTTCCAGGCATCTTTGGAGACGCCTTTTCTCGCCTGGAGTGTTCGCAATGCCGTCGAGATCGATGAAGATTTGTTATTGTTTCAGTTGGGGCCTCATCAAATCTGCCTGATGCACCCACCCACTCGTCGCTTGGCCTTGTTCGTCCTTGGAAAGGGGCCTGCGGTGGTTGCAAGCCGATAATTCAACCATGCAGCAATGCCTGCATGCGATCCAGACCCCTCTGAAGGACCTCTTTGGGATTCTTGTTCCAGAGGTCTTGGTTGAACAATTCCAGGCTCATCGCACCTTGGTATCCTTTTTGGCGCAGGCACTGTATTTCTGCCTTCAGATCGATCACGCCTTCTCCAATCATGACCCGGTCTGGATCGGTTTGGGTCCCAGCTGGTTTGGCCGGATGAGCATCATCGATATGGTAGTGACTGATCCGATCGACAGGAATGGCCTCAAGCTCTTCCGGGGTCGTGTGACTGTTCCAGTTATGAAAGGCATCTAAAATGAGGGTAGCACTCGAATCCTTTGTTTCCTGAACGACTTCCCATGCTTGCGCAAGTCGATGAATAGATTTGAAAAAGCTGATGTATTCGAAGGTGGCTTGAATGCCAACCTGACGACCGATTTTCAGCAAATCGCCATAGCGCTCCGGCAAGCGTGCAAGGTCGCAGTGACCCATGGGCGGGGTCGCAACAATGTAGGGTGCCCCTATGCGTGCACCCAGTTCAAAACGGCGCTTAGCTTCGTCCAATACCAGCTGGTATTCCCAGCCTTCCATGTCACCCCACTGGCGTATCGCGATACAGCAGGGGACGATGAGTCCATGATCTGAAAGGGCCTTTTCAACATCAGAAATTTCGCCACCTTGTCCGACGTATTCGTAAAGGTCATTGATCCATAATTCGATCCCATCATAACCCACCTCGCCGGCGAGTCGGATTTTTTCCATGAGTGGCTGGGGCTTGATTGTGCTGGTATTCAGGCAAAGCTTGGGGTTCATGAGATCGATCGGATGTTCTGGTGGTAAGTCAAATTGAATCAAAATGCTCCCAATCGTGGGGGCATGGGGTCCATCGTAAAGACACTCGAGTCAAAGCAAGCCTTCAGAAGGCCCATTTTGCGTTCGGATGCATCGGGCTGATGCCATAAATTGTCAAATTCATCCGGATCTTTTTCAAGGTCATAGAGCTCCCCATCATCACTACCATGATAGACGACGATTTTTTCGGTTTGGGTGCGTCGCATGGTACCGTAGGCATGACGATGGGTCCATGCATTGTAATATTCGCTGAAGACCGAGGACCGATGTTCGTCTGCAACCGCTTTCCCATGACAGATGGCCTCCAGACTCTTCCCTTGAAATCCCGCGTGGTGATCCAGCCCTGCGGCGTCACAGAGGGTTGGAGCAAGGTCGATCAATTCGGTCAAACCATCATAAGCGATACCTGCTGCGAATCCGTCGGGCCAGTGGAGTATGAGCGGTACCCTCAGGGCTTCCTCATAAAAATGAGGCCCTTTGAGATAAATGCCATGATCGCCCAGCATTTCGCCGTGGTCCGACATGAAAATGAGCAGAGTGCGCGATAACTGGTTGGTGGCTTCCAGCGCCTCCAGGATACGCCCCAATTGATCATCCATCAGGGATACCATGGCCAGGTAGGCTGCACGGACGGCGCGGTGATCCTCTTCACGCATGTTCTGGACATCAAACCCTCCCGGTTCGTTGTGCGCCCACCGGTGATCGAGTTGTTGATAGAGGGTCTTCTCATCCCATTCATCGGGACGTATTTTGGGCAAGGGCATGCGATCGATACGGTATCGATCCAGATACTCCCTGGGGGGGTCGAAGGGGTGATGCGGGTCAAAACAATTGAAGCTGAAAAACCAGGGCTGGTGTGCGTTCTGATCAATAAACTCGATGGTTTTTTCAGCGCACCAGGTTGTTTGGTGGTAGGGAGCTGGAATGCCTTCCTTGATGTAAGCAGTGGACGAACCATCGTAGAGATCCTCCCAGCGAAGCCCCTTCGCTGCCAGCCATTGGGTATAGGCGTTTTCGGGCCAGTCGGGTTGTGGGTGATGAGACCAATGAAAGACCTGGTAACCATCTTCGATGCGTTGTTCCACTTTTCCGTTGGCGCAGCTCGATAGGTGCAGTTTGCCCGCCAGTCCACAAAAGTAGCCATGATCGGCAAAATGCCGGCTCAGCAATCGTTCCTCCCTTGGGATTTGCTGGCCGTTTTGTCGGCATCTTGTCGTGCGCGCATAGCGGCCGGTGAGAAACGAGGCTCGGCTCGGTGTGCAAACCGGGCTCTGACAATAAGCTCGGTTGAAGGTGACTCCATCACCCACCAGGCGATCCATGTGGGGCGTTTGGGCATGAGCAGACCCAAGGGCCCCTATCGTGTCATAGCGTTGTTGATCCGTGCAGATCCAAAGGATGTTGGGCCGCTGATGGGTCATGAAATCCCGTCAGCTCGAGGTTAATGTTTTGGAAAGCGTTTCATGCGAATCTCGTGAGCGCCATCCGCTCGCGCGTACTCGTAATAATACCGCCACTCGTTTTCGAGTTCTAATGGGTGAAGGTAACGCAAGGACCCTGTGGCATGGGGAGAAACCACATACGGCTCATCGTGGGTGAGGCGCTGCCAGTGAATCAGGTCAAGGCTGACGGCAATCCCCGTTTTTTCTTCATAATTTTCCAGATGGCTTGGGCCCCCATCGTAGAATCCCACATAGACGGGTGGCATGGCCTGGATGGACCCAAGCCGTGTTGCATGGCAATCCCACTGATCCTGGCTGGGTTTGAGAATGTCTCCATGCCAATCAAAATGGATACCATCCTGACTGGTTGCCAGCCCCGAAGACGACTTTGAAAGTCCTGTATTGTAGATATCGGAGGTGGCATGCATGCCTTTTTTTTCTTCCTCGCTTGCTTGCTGGTTTCCGGGGGCATAACTGACCAGCATGTGGTAGGTGTCATCGACTCGCATGACGAAGGGGTCCTTGACTCCCTCACAGGAAGTTTGTTGGGCAGTTAGAATGGGGGTGCGCTTGGCGATGTTAAAGCGGGAAGGGTGATCGGCTTCCAGAAGATCAATGCGCCACCGCTGGTCTGTCGGATCCACATAGCTCAAATAAAGTCGCCAGTTGCCCTTGGGTGTTTTGATCAAGCTTCCTTTTTCAATGGAATCGGTATGCAGTGCATCCTTGTCTGTTTGCCAGATGGTCTCAAATTCACGACCGTCCTTGCTTTGAGCCACGAAACATTTCCCTCCTCGAATGGGTCTGGGTTCTCTGGCTCGATAATAAAGGTAATAGGTAGAGTCATCGGGATCGAAGACCACGCTGCATGCACCCACCCAATACCCTTCTCCATCCCCCAGGGGTTCCATGATGACTTCGCTCGATTCAGGGTCAAAGGGTTTGAGTGCTGGAATGATATTCATCGATCGACTGCTCATAGAATGGTTTCGTTTTATCTACCCGATGGCATCAATCAAACGAAAAATTGCTCAATCTTCGAAGGCAGAGTTGTCTGTCCTTTGCCGAATGCGTTCAAATAAAACCTCGCCCATCGAACCCAACCGCTTCCTATGCCGGGACTCTCTCGATGCCTTTATCTCAATCAGGGTGGAACTTAGAGAAGGGGGCCGGGTATATAACAGGCGTTTCGTTTGGCACCGGTTTTTACCAGGAATCCAGATTGGGACATCTTGTTGAGGAGGTAATTGGCTCGGTGGATCGTAAGCCCCAGAAGTTCTCGACATTGGCTATTGGTGAGGACCTAGAAAGATCTGCATCGGATCCGCTGCATCCCACATGTGACCTATTCAGAATGCTTGAAAACCGAAGCTCAGTGCGGTCTCAGGAGCCCGAGGCCTCGATTTGAGCATTTGAGGTCTGGTGTCCTGGACAGCATTCTTGAACCCGACGGACCGTCTCTGAAGATGTTAGGCCGTATTTTTCCCTTAGATAATTGGCTGAAGTGGCATGCTCGATAAACTGATCAGGCCAGCCGACACGCATCACAGGGGTTTGGATTTGGTGCTCATTGAGCAGTTCCACCACAGAAGATCCGTAGCCTCCGTGTAGTACATGGTCCTCCATCGTGACGATAAGATCACAACCCTCAGCAAAAAACAGCGTGGTTGCAGCGTCGATAGGTTTGGTGAAACGCGGGTTGATCACCGCTAAATCATAGCCAAGGTCCGCGAGTTGCTGGGCACTCTCCATGGCCATGGAGTTGAGGTTGCCCAAGCCAAAAATAGCGATCCTGCGAGCCCCCTCCTTATTGTTAAAATGCTGGATGACCTCCGCTTTGCCCACCTCCAAAAGTTTCGGCTCCTCCTTGATCTCCACGCCTTCGGCCGCCCCTCTTGGATAGCGGATGAAAGTGGGATGCTTGATGAGGGTGGCTGTGAACATCATGTCTACCAGCTCATCCTCGTCTTTCGGAGCCATGGCAATGATATTCGGGATACACCTGAGATAGGCGATATCAAAAAGACCATGGTGGGTTGGGCCATCCTGCGGTGAAAGACCGGATCGATCCATGCAGAAAATGACAGGTAGATCCTGAAGTGCAGCGTCGTGAACAATACAGTCAAAAGCTCGCTGCATGAACGAACTGTAAATGGCAACCACTGGGTGCAAACCCATCGTGGCCATACCACAGGCGAAAATCACTGCGTGCTCTTCGGCGATGCCGACGTCAATATAGCGTTCAGGGATCTCCTGCTCGAGATGCTTGAGACCAGTCCCGGATGGCATGGCTGCTGTGATACCCACAAGAGAGCTGTTTTTACGGCAAAGCTTGACCAGAGTCTTGCCGAAGACATCCTGCCACGCGGGCGCCGATGCCTTCCCTTTGATTGCCGTTCCGGTTTTGACATCGTAAGGACCCACCCCGTGGAGTTTTTCAGGGTGCTTGATGGCGGCATCATATCCTTTGCCCTTTTGGGTCATCACATGGAGGACAACGGGCTGATCGCAAGTCTTGGCGTATTCCAACGCTGCAATCAGCATGGGCAGGTTATGGCCATCGATGGGGCCCAGATACCGAAGCCCCATTTCCTCGAAAATCAAGCTACTTCCAAACCCTCCGCGGCCATCGACCTCGCCTTTGCTGGAGGATTCCTCCAAGACCAGATTGGATACCGTTCCCTTGAGCACCTCTTCGGCCTTGTGTCCTAATTTGAGGGCCAACTCTCCTTTGGGTAGGCGCTTGAGGAGTTTTTGAAAATCTCGTTGAAGCCGATTGTAGGAAGGGTGAGTAATGAGTTTGTTCAGATAGCTAGCGATGGCGCCCACATTTTTGGCAATCGACCATTCGTTATCATTAAGGATGCCAATGAATTTCTTGGTCGAGTGACTGATATTGTTCAATGCCTCAAAAGAGATGCCATTGGTTAGGGCAGCATCCCCAAAAATCGAGACCACATGTTCATCACTTTTGAGCTGATCTCTTGCCACAGCGATGCCCAAGGCGGCTGAGAGAGCCGTTCCAGCATGGGCTGCGCCATAGCAATCGTGTTCGCTCTCCGACCTCAATGCAAAACCATTGAGACCATCGGTAGTCCGAATCGTGTTGAAACGACTTTTGCGTCCGGTGAGGAGCTTGTGCACGTATGTCTGGTGACTGACATCCCACACAAATTTATCCTTTGGAGTCGAAAAACAGTAATGCAGGGCAATGGTAAGCTCGACGACTCCAAGGTTGGGACCGAGATGTCCACCATGCTTTGAGAGGGATTCGATCAGTTCGGTGCGAATGTCTTCGGCGAGGCTTTGAAGTTGATCCAACTTGAGCTTTTTGACGTGCTCCGGGGTGTCAACCATATCTAGATAACGACTCATTTAATATACTTTCAATCGATTAGGACTCAGCGGATTCGTCAACTGCAACCGGTTCGATTTCCCACTGGCCCTCTGCGCCCTCTTCGAGTTTTTGAATGCGTTCCCTGGCCAGCTCCAGTTTCTTCTGACAAGCTTGCTGAAGTCGAATGCCCTGCTCATGGCACTCAAGAAGCGTTTCCAGAGGTAATGAATCACTCTCCATTGTCTCAACGATCGCCTCGAGCTGAGTGATCGCTTCTTCAAAGCTGAGACGGTCTACACTTTGAGTTTTTTTGGCTTTGGTTGGTGATTCCTTACCCACCACGCTAGCTTAATCCAGTTTGTCAGTGCCGTCCACCTCCTAGTTTATCCCAAAGATGCCTTTATGGGTTGCGATTCCATGTTTTTCAGTGGCATGATGATGTTGCAAAGACTATGAAATTAGCCCTCTCAGATCAGAATTGTTTGACCGAGGGATGGAGGTGCCTTGTGTTAAGCCTGTGGGTGTCTTTAGGCCACCTCGTGCTTCAGGCCGATCCAACGCTGTCATTCAACCAGGACATTCGCCCGATCCTCTCCGCATACTGCCTGGAATGTCATGGTCCGGATGGTCAGCAGCGCAAAGGGGGAGGGAAGCAGGGTTTGAGATTGGACACGCTGCCAGGGGCAACCGAAGATTTGGGTGGCGTTTCAGCTGTGATCCCCGGAGATGCTGATGCCAGCTTGATGATCCAACGTATTCTGACCAAGGATGCGGATGATCGGATGCCTCCCATCGAACATGGGAAAAGTCTCTCTTTGGATCAGGTCGAAAACCTCAAGACTTGGATTAACCAGGGAGCCAACTATGAAGGGCACTGGGCTTATCAACCCCTGACTCGTCCATCGATCCCAGCTGGAGAATCCCTGGGGTCTGAGCCCTCTCATCGATCTCGTCACCCGATTGATCTGTTTATTGTGCGAGAATTATCCACTCTCCAACAAAACCTGGCCGATCGAGCAGATCCTTACCTTCTGGCTCGGCGCGTGGCCCTCGATCTGACGGGGCTTCCTCCCACCGTGGCAGAGGTGGATGCGTTCGTGTCGGATCAGCGACCGGACGCTTTCGGGCACTACGTGGACCAACTCCTACGCAAGCCTATTTACGGAGAGCACTGGGCAAGGTGGTGGCTGGATCAAGCAAGGTATGCCGACTCCGCAGGGTATGCCGATGACCCGCCCAGAACCATCTGGGGTTACCGAGATTATGTCATACGGAGTTTCAACGCGAACATGCCTTTCGACCAGTTCACCATTGAGCAGCTGGCAGGCGATCTTCTGAACAATCCATCCATGGATCAATTGGTTGCGACCGCCTTCCATCGCAATACCATGACCAACAACGAGGGAGGGACGAGTGACGAAGAATTCCGCAATGTCGCGGTAGTGGACCGTGTCAATACCACTTGGGCGGTATGGATGGGGACCACCATGGCATGTGCCCAATGCCATCATCACAAATACGATCCTATCTCCCAGGAAGATTACTTCCGCTTTTTCGACCTGATGAACCAAACGCAGGATGCGGATCGCCGAGATGAAAACCCAAGAGTTGAGCTGTTCACCGAGTCTCAGCTGGATCAAAAAACATTGCTTCAAAAGAGACAATCGCATCTTCGATCCAGTTTGGAGACCATGACCCAGGAACTGCAGGAGGCTTTCGAAGATTGGGAATCGTCTTTAGGACCTCCCGTAGTATGGGAGACGCTCTCTTCTTGGGAAACCAGGCTTGCAGATCACTCATCATCTCAGGAACCGACTGCTTTGGAGAATGGGGCATGGCGTTTGCCGGGTTCTTCAACGCCCTACTCGGCCACTTGGCAATCGAAAACCAAGTCGGTGTCCCTCAAACCCATGACTGCCTTGAGGTGGTCTCTCCAACATGAGGGAGCTTCAAAAAGCCCTGCCCAAGAATGGGCTTTCTCAACCCCCAGCCTCTACTGGACTTCCCCACAAGGACAGGTCTTGCCTGGTCGGTATCTGCGGATCAGCCTGCCTGGAAAACAGCGCATGCTCTCCTTGGCTGAAGTGCAATGTTTCAAGCAGGACCAGAACCTGGCTCCCGGGTCTCAGGTAAAGCAGAGCTCAACAGATTTTGGGGGTGCTGCCGAACGCGCGATCGATGGTCTGACCGATGGCGACTACCATGCTTCGAAAAGTGTGACGCACACTTCTCAATCCGACGACCCCTGGTGGGAGTTGGATTTGGGAAGGTCTGAGGCAGTGGATCGCATCGTGATCTGGAATCGCACCGATGGTGGCCTCTACTCTCGCCTGGATGGCGCAACCATTGAGTGGATGGATGAAAGCCGGCAAGTCCTCTGGCAGTATGTGTGGAAAGAAGCTCCACGTGTATCGGTAGATCTTTCCGTGGATGGACGAAAACAGATTCCCTTGGCGGGTGCCATCATCTCCTATCGTGATCCTTCGACAGGTCGCCTGATTCGGCTGGAGCCGGAGGGCAAGAAGAGCGAACCCTGGAAAGGAAGCTTGCCACCGACTCAAGTGATGGATCTGGATTTGGTTTTTGCGGAGACCCTTTTACCTGAAGATGGAGGAGAACTCCTACTCAAGTGGGAGCAGCTTCAATGGAGCCAAGAAGTCTCATGGCATGCCGAGTTGCAGCGCAGTGAAGACGATCGCCTCGTGACCTTGGCCAGTCTCAGCCCTGATCTTTGGTCCATTCTTCACTTGCCCAAAGAGGATCGCTCAGAGGAGCAAAGCAAGCACTTGGAATCTTATTATCTTTCCATTGCCCCCGCCCTGGCTGAGGATCGCGACAAACTTCAGGTGGTGGAAGCATCGCTGGCCTCGATCAAACCCTACACTTCGGTTCCGGTTATGCTTGCGCTGGCGCGGGATCAACAGCGTACGACGCGGGTCCAGCGAAGGGGAAACTTCATGGACTTGGGAGACATCGTTGAGGCAGGAATCCCCTCCATCTTTGAAGCATCTTTGGATCAACCTCCTCGTGATCGGCTAGCCATGGCTCGATGGCTGGTGAGTAAAAAAAATCCACTCACGGCTCGGGTCATGGTGAATCGTTTGTGGGAAGCTGTTTTTGGTCAGGGGCTGGTGCTTACCAGCGAGGAGTTTGGGTCGCAGGGGGATCTTCCGACCCACCCGGATTTGTTGGACTGGTTGGCCGTCGAGTTCGTGGATAGTGGCTGGGATATCAAACACATGCTCAGGTTGATGGTCACCTCGGAGGTCTATTGTCAGAGCTCTATCAGCTCGGATCCCGGCTACGAAGAGGATCCTGCCAACCGATGGCTCGGGCGGGGACAGCGTGTGCGTCTTTCTGCCGAGTCGATCCGAGACCAAGCCCTTTTTGTCAGTGGTTTGCTGAGTGAAAAAATCCTCGGCCCTTCGGTGAATCCACCGCAACCCAAAATGGGCTTGAATGCCGCCTTCGGGAGCCAGATTGACTGGAAAACAAGTGAAGGAGAGGATCGTTACCGTAGGGGGCTCTATACCACATGGCGCCGATCCAATCCCTATCCCTCCATGGCGGTCTTTGATGCTCCAAATCGGGAAGTTTGTATCCTCAAGAGGGATCGCAGCAATACCCCTTTGCAGGCTTTGGTCACTCTCAATGATCCTGCCTTTGTTGAAGCAGCACAAGGCCTGGCGCGACGCATGCAGCTGGCTCAAGGTGCGCTTCTCGACAAGATGACCTTTGGCTGGAGGGAGTGTCTCATACGTCCTCCAACCTTGGCAGAGTTGCAATCGATGGAACGGCTCTATCAGGAAGCTCTTGGTTACTATCGAAATGAGGAAAATCAAGCCATGCAGATGGCCGAAGACCCTATCGGCCCTTCACCCGAAGGCGTCCCTGTGGCCGAGCTAGCCTCGATGGTGCTTGTCGCCAATGCGCTCCTTAATCTTGACGAATTTCTCATGAAACCCTGACTCTTGCCATGATCTCCAATCCTTTCTCGCATTCTCAACCCATGGACTTGACCACCCTCCAACTACAACAACGCACCCGCCGCTTCTTCTTCAAGGAATCGGCAGCTGGGCTGGGGGCCATCGCTCTTTCAGATCTACTGGCGGGAGAAACCTCTGCCTCCTCTGCGCTTCCCATGGAGGCACCTCTCAAGCTCAAGGCACCGCACTTTGCCCCCAAGGCCAAGCATGTGATCTACCTCCACCTGACAGGTTCGCCACCGCACCTTGATTTGTTTGATTACAAACCGGAATTGGTCAAGCGGTCGGATCAGGATTGTCCGGATGCTTTTCTCAAGGGTAAACGATTTGCCTTCACCTCTGGTGTGCCCAAACTAATGGGGACGCCCAGGACTTTCAGGCAATATGGTCAAGGTGGTGTGTGGTTGTCCGATGCTTTACCCAATCTCCAACGGGTGGCCGATGAGCTTTGTATGATCCGTTCCATGCATACCGATCAGTTCAATCACGCCCCTGCTGAACTGCTCGTCTATACGGGATCCCCTCGGCCGGGTCGCCCCTCCCTGGGTTCTTGGGTGACGTATGGATTGGGTTCGGAAAATCAAAACCTCCCTGGTTTTGTCGTGCTTATTTCAAGTGGTGTGCAACCCAATGGGGGGCGCAACTCTTACGGGAGTGGTTTTCTGCCTTCGGTTTATCAGGGGGTTCAATGTCGATCGAAGGGCGATCCCGTTTTGTTTGCTTCCGATCCTCCCGGCCTTCCACGCCATTTGCGCCGACGTAGTCTGGATGCCATCCAGGAGCTCAATAGGCTACAGGCCGATGAGTTTGGTCATCCCGAGACACTGACTCGCATGTCTCAATACGAACTGGCCTTTCGGATGCAGACTTCCGTCCCAGAGGTCATGGATATTACCCGAGAGAGTGCCGCAACCCTTTCATCCTATGGGGCGGAACCCGGCGCTGCCAGTTTTGCCAATAATTGTTTGTTGGCTCGCCGATTGGTCGAGCAGGGGGTCCGATATGTTCAGCTTTTTGACTGGGGCTGGGATTTCCACGGAACGGGTCCTAATGAAGATATTCGCGATGGTTTAACCAAGAAGTGTGCGACCATGGATCGGCCCGTTGCCGCTTTGATTGAGGACTTGCGAAGTCGGGGGATGCTGGATGAAACCCTCATTGTGTTGGGTGGAGAATTTGGCCGTACACCTTTTCGGGAGGGGCGCACCGCCAAAGGTCAAATCCTGGGTCGCGATCATTTTCCGGACTGCTACAGCATGATGCTGGCCGGTGGTGGTATCCGGGGTGGGATCACCCATGGCGCTTCGGATGAGTTGGGGTTCCAGCCTGTAGAGGATCCCGTCCATGTGCACGATCTTCAGGCAACTTTGTTGAATCAACTTGGCTTCGACCATGAACGCTTGACTTTTCGCTTTCAGGGCAGGGATTACCGTCTGACCGACGTCTCAGGCAAGGTGATCAAGCCCATTCTTGTATGAGCCTGAGGGAAGAGCTGGAATGGGCGCACTTGAGATTTACAACCTTGCCATTCTGGATGGGTAGGGTGAATATCTCCGCCATCTCTGGACGTGCCAACTTTGATCCGGTCAAAAAGGATCACCATCACTTAATATCATGAAACAAAACAACCAAATGATTATCGGTGCTGCTATTGCCTTGTGTGCCACTATGGTTCATGGCGCTGATCTGGCAGGAACGGCTCCATTTCAATTCAGGTATGATGCTTCCCTGAGTGGACTTCCTGAAGAAGTGGCATCCAAAGTGCCCGGAGCTCATGGTGGATTTGCCGTCGACCATCAGACCGGGGAAGTGTTCTTCGGCCTGAAGGGAGCAGGCATCATCTGGATGAGTAATGACCTCAAGGAAAAAAAGGTGTTGCCTGTGACCGAACCTATGATCCTGGAGGGTAACTTTCACAACACCACCATCCTTTACCGGGGCGACGGTAAACGATTTTTAGCCTTGCCTGACAATGAAAAGCATCGGATCTACATCATTTCCGATGAGGGCAAACTTAGTTCCATTCTTCATTCTCCCATGGATCTGAATGATTACTATTCTGACGGGGGCGCCTTCAACCCGACTGACACTGAATATGCAGACGGGCGCTTGTATGTGGCAGATGGCTATTCAGCTGGTAATTACATATCCATTGCCGACCCATGGTCTGGCAGTTGGACCGATGAGTATTTTGGTGGAAAAGCTACCAAAGCCCTCGAATACGGGCTCTTTGGGACGGCTCACGGGATCACGTTGGAACCCCACACGCGTCGTCTTGCAATTGCCGACCGAGCCAACTCACGGATTCAGGATGTGGATTTCCACGGGACGTTTTTGGAAAATGTCAATCTACCCAAAGGGTCTCTTCCTTGTGATGTGGATTTCCATCAAGGTTATGTCTTGATTGGATGCCTGCGTGGGCCTGAGGGTTATACCTCGGCACCGTGTTATGTGGTCGATAAGGATGGAAAAATGCTCTCGGAGCTCAATCCCAAGAAAGACTTCGGCCTTGAGCTCTTCACGCACATTCACAATGCAGCGTGGAAGCCTGTCTTTAATGAGAAGGAGCAGCTTGAAAAGCTTTATGTTCTGGCAACTGCCTGGAACCCAGGCGGATTTGCGGTTATGGAGGTTGTTCGCTGAAAAAGCTCTTGATAAGAAAAAGGGCTGCCCAATCGGGCAGCCCTTTTTTGTTGGATATCTGAGATAAGAAAGTTTACCCGTGTGCAGGTCCGCTTCGTTGGGACTATCTGCCCAATGGTAGTCGTTCGGCCAGTCGTTCAGGAAGGCCGGCATCACGGATTTTTTTCATGGTCGTTTCCATGTCATAATCTAGTCGACGAAGCTCAATGGTGCTCTGCTTGATATCGAATATCACATAGGTCGCTTTTGGAACACCGTCTCTGGATTGGCCGATGCTGCCTACATTCACAAAGTATTTCTTTCCAGGCTCAACCGTGAATTTGGAATAGGTGCCTCCCCGGATGGTGGCATCCTTGACGAATGCAACCGGCACATGGGTGTGACCAAAAAAGCAGACTTTTGTATTCTGATAGGTGAAGCTGGAGGCGGCCTCCAGCTTGTTGAACACATAGCCCCAGCGCTCAGGTTCATCCAGCGTGGAGTGAACAATCGAAAAGTTGGCTACCAATCGAAAGTATTTCAGGTCCCGGAGCCACTGACGATCATCTTCGGTCAACTTTTCCTGGGTCCATTCAATGGCGGCTTTGGCATGGGGATTGAACCCCTCGAGATCCCCCTCCATGGAGCAGTATTCATCGTGGTTGCCTTTGACGCAAGGCATGCCCATTTCCCGGACGATGTCCAAACATTCCTTGGGGTTGGCGTTGTATCCGACCACATCGCCCAAGCAGGCATAGTGAGTACACTGATTTTCCTCAGCATCCTTCAAAACCGTTTGGAATGCTTCCAAATTACCATGAATGTCAGCGATAATCGCGTATTTCATCAAATTCTTTCCCTATTTCGGCCATTACCGAATAATCTCAAAACCCATGAGTCGGCCTTCTGCCTCGGACCATTCGCAGTGTTCATCGCGAATCATCGGCCCCAAGCCAGAGTCCCTGACTGCATCCATAAAGGCTTCAAGCTCTTCTTTTTCTCCTTCCAGAACGAGGACCACCTGACCAGAGGGCAGGTTTTGAATCGTTCCCGTGGCATCGAATCCGGGTGAAAGCGATTTCACCATGTATCGGAATCCTACCCCCTGAACTCTCCCTGTATAGGTAACCGTTGCTCGACAACAACTTGGCAATTTCATGAGTGCTTCATGGGCTGACAGACACATACAAAGCCAGAAAGCATCGTCAAAAAGCTGCAAGAATCAAGCCATATTTGCATTATGCCAGGCAATGATTTTCTTTCAAACGGCTTGTGCGTGTCAGGGCCATCATCCTCTCGATGCGTGATCTAGGCATTCGGTGGTTTTTGCTGCTTTTTGCGTTTGGCCGCCAGCAATCGGCTGGTAGTGGAAGTCGGTGCATCCGTCTCCTGTTTGGAGGAGGTATCCTTGGTCGTTTTTTTTGGGGGGCTGCCTGAAGGTACCTGCGATGGGGAGGTGCTTTTCGGTGTAGGGTTCTTCGCGGCTGAAGGCCGACGGGCCTCCTCTTGTGGAGTTTGTTGCATACGACTGCTTCGAGTGGCATCGCGGCGCTTAAGCAAAGCTTCCATGGCTGGATTTTGGGCTTTATGATTACTTTTGCCTTGGGGCCACCCCAAAGTCTTGAGGATCCACTGCCAGAGCGAAGTCACCCAACCTGTCTCGAGTTGGATACGTCGGATGCCAACATCTAAGGGAAATAGAAGAATCGCCCCCATGAGAAGCATCGGCCATCCGTCCTCAGCCCGGAATGTCCTCTTTCGGTTTCGATCAAAGGGATCATCCTCAAGATCATTGGGATCAATGAGTTGACCCTGGCTTTCCTGAGCCAGTTGGCTGAGGAAGGGTAAATTGGCCTGTCGATTCTCGTATTCGGGTGAAAAGTTGATACTGGAGCCAATGACCTGTGCTGAGGTCAGTTGATCCTCGACATACTCACCTAATTGAACGGTGTAGCCCCCGACTTCCCTTGCCGGGAAAGAGCTTTGGTAATGGCCCGGAGACGTCTGTTCCAGGCGTACGGGGAGGCTTTGTCCCGATGGGCTGACCACAGTGGCACGTAGATCGAGGAAGTTGCGGTATTGGCCGTTGGTGTCGATGGCTTCGACATGAAGGGTGCCCAATCCCTTGTCCATGTGAATATCCGCACTCAAGTTACTCCGATCCATACGCCGCAAGCTCCACCGTGTAAGCTGGCTCCAGAAGGCTTGGAATTGCGGCCAGCTTACCCAATCTTGCGCCCATTTGGCGGTGGCATCGGAGGTAAAGGCAACGGTTCGCCCGAGACCATACTGCCAGTGTGCCAGGATGGGGTCCCCTTGATCGGAAACCAGAGGAACTTCCGCCCTCGGTTTTGCGGAACTTCCGACATAACCCCTCAAGATGGGGAAGCCATCGGTTCCAAGGCCGCGAATCGGCTCGCTGTTAATGGTCAACTCCGGTTGGAAGGGATGCTCGATGATGGCGGTTTTAAGAATCACCGCTGCTTCCTTCATGAAAACTTGTGGTAATTGATTCGGATCCCGAACTTCATAAAAGCGTCCGTTCCCATTCTGGGCAATCCATTGCATGGTCTCAGGACCAGCATGGCCTGAAATCAGGATGCTGCTCACAGTGACCTTGTTGGCGACCATCTCATCCATCAACCCTTGGGTAGGTGGGCCGGGATCCCCATCACTAAAAAGGATCATGTGCTTGATTTGGGCGGTGGATGCTTTCAGGCTATCATAAGCCATGCTCATGATGTTTTGAAAACTTGGAAGGTCTCCTTGATTCATCCCCATGATCTGGCGTCCCATCCAGGCCTTGTCCTCCACCTGTTGAAGTTCAAAAAGCCATTTTTCTGTTCCATCCCAAAGGACAATCCCGAGTTCGTCCTGTGCCGCCATGGTGTGCATCACACCCGTGGCAACCTGACGCGCAATCTGGTTGCCATTGTTGAATTCCATTCCGTGCATCACCATCACCAAGGCACCATTGGGTAGCACTTTCTGGCTTGTGAGCTCCATGTCGACAGGCAAGGATTCCTCCAGCGGGGTGCCTCGATAACCTCCGGCAGCAAAGGATTGATCTCCTCCAATGCAGATAAGCCCAACTCCGAAATCGCGAATGGCACTTTGAAGCAATCGCAATTGTTCGTTACTCATGTCACCTGCCGCTACATTGCTGAGAATGATGGTGTCGTAACTTTGCAATTCGGGTAATTGTTCTGGTAAACCGTTCGATCGCTGAGTGACGATTTCCAGTTGTGCGGACCTCAACGCCTGAATGAGTGATTGATCCGCTTCCGGTGCCCCGGAAAGAAGCAACACCCTTGGGTTGCCTTGAACAGTGACAAAGCCCATGGCTCGATTGTTTTGAGCCACTGCATCTTGCTCAGCGATGAGTTGCACTTCGTAAGTGTAAAAACCAGCGGTTGGAAGATCTTGATTCAGGGTAAAGAGGTTTTTGCCTTCTTCCAGATCGACGCTGTCCTCTCCTGCCAGTTCATCGTTGATGAACAATCTCAGTGTTGCGGATTGGGCCTCATCGGATTGAGTAAACACCTGAACCTCAAATTGGGTTGCCTCTTTGACAGAGGAAGGAAGCTCGATTCGCTGAATGGAAAGATCGCCACCAGTCATGGATCCCATCGGGTAGACATCCATGCTGACATCCATGGGAAGTGCCGACCGCAAGGCAGCCAGGCCGTCGCCCAAATTTTCATTTCCGTCGGAAAGGAGGATAATGCGTTTTTGTCCTGACTCGGGAAAAGCAGCCATACCCAGTCGTATCGCAGCCTCCAGGTCGGTTCTGGAGGTATTCAATACCGATTGAATCTGAGGTAGGGCATTTTGTGGTAAGACGCGAAGTTCCAGAGCCGCCTCTTCTCCAAAAACAACCACGCCTGCATGGTCCCCCGGTTTCATTTTGGGAAGGGTCCTCTGAACATAGGACAATGCCTGCTGTTTTTGATCTGCAGAGAGACTTTCAGATCGATCGAGAAGGTATACCACATCCATTCCTTCCATCGGGCGGAGCCACTGGAGCCCAGCCAGTCCCAGAAGAATGAGCAAGGTAATGATCAGACGTAGAGCCAATATCAAGTGACGTTTCCACTTGGCCATGACATGGTCTGTTCTCATGTGCCACCAAACCATCCAGGGAATGGCCACCAGGCCAAGCCATAGCCAATGAGGATGTGTCCATTGAAATGCCATGATCGTCAGGGCTGAGGTGGGTCTTCCTTATCCACTTTCCGGATCCATTTCTGGACGCGATGGTTGCCTGCGTCGGCGACATATAAATTCCCTTTGCTATCCAGCGCAATGGCCCACGGGTTACTGAGCATCCCAGGGGAAGCTCCAGGGCCTCCCAGAATTTCGATGGGCAGACCGCTTGGATCGAATATCTGAATCCGGCTATTGCCAAACTCGCAAACATATAGATGCCCTTCCGAGCTCATGACGATGTCATAGGGGTAACTCAAGGCACCCAGTTTCATACCAGGATTTCCGAAACTTCGCATCCATTGACCACCTGGCGTGAAGACTTGAATTCGATGGTTGCAGGAATCAGCAACATAAATGTTACCCGGTGCATCACAAGTCACTCCTTCGGGCCGATTGAATTGCCCATTCAATGCACCACTCTGACCAATCGTCATACGCCATTGTCCGCTGATCTCATCGAAAACCTGCAGGCGCTCTGCACCCTGATATTCACTGATGATCCAGTTCCCTTGAGGTTGCCGGGCAAAGGATCGAGGGAGGGTCAGATGTCCGTCATCCGCACCTGATTTCCCCCACTGTCGAATCAGTTGACCTTCCGGGGTGAAATGGTTGATGCGGCTGTAGTGTGGTTCGATGACTACAATATGGCCCTGGGTATCGATTCCCATGCCTTTGGGCTTTCCGCGTTCCAACTCCGGCATTTGCCATTGGAGGAGAAAATGACCATCGGCATCAAACTTCTGAACCCGGCCGGTCATATCCACGACGTAGAGGTAGTCCTGTGAATCGACGGTTAGGGATCGAGGTTTGATGAAGTATCCGGGGCTTCTTCCTTGGGATCCAATCACCCTGACCGATTCAAAGAAAGTGGAAGGTTGGTCTGGCAAGGCTGGGGGCGTTTCTTGGCAACCCGTTCCAGCAAGGAGCCACCCT
Source organism: uncultured Verrucomicrobiota bacterium (assembly GCA_902560705.1). Lineage (GTDB taxonomy): Bacteria > Verrucomicrobiota > Verrucomicrobiia > Limisphaerales > AAA164-E04 > UBA7971. The sequence continues at coordinate 12,108 of CACEMW010000029.1, read as the reverse complement.
GCCAAAGAGGCGCTTATCCACACCAAAGGAGTCGGGCCCACGAACCATCGACGCTTCAAAACATGACCTAATCCAGTGGCTGCCGTGGGAAGTATCGCCAAAAGAATGACTGCGATGAGAAGGCCATCTACCTGGCTGGTGTGTCCATAATGGAGTAGATTGAAAATTCTCAAGGAAAGGGTTTCCTCTCCCGGTGGAATTAGAAACAGAAGGGTCTCAGCATCCCATAGGCAAAGTAGGAACATGCCATACCATGCAAGTCCCAAGATCCATCCCGATTGAGGAAGAGTGGCATGGCGGAAGCGTTGGTAAGCCGATGTCATTTCCAAAAGACTCAAATCCTTTATGGAACGGTCGAGTTGCTGGTGTGCGAGCCGCGAACCGGCCCAACCTAGAATACCGTAGCGCAGCGTGAGGGCGCCAAGACACCCGGTGAGGCCCCATGTCTCCTGGGAGATACCCCATCTTTGAATGAGACTTAGCCCCATGACACCGAGGATGCTCCCTGGAAGCAAGAGTAGGATCCAACCCAAGCGGATGATGGACACATGTCTCATAGACCATCCAAGGAATAGACCGAAGCTGGCAGTGAAGGCTGCCAACATGAGGCTGGTGCTCACGGCTCGCTGACCGGCTGATATGGCCGCGATGGATGCTTTCCAATGCGAAATGGACCCAAGGAAATCCACCAATGGAAAAAGGGTGATCAGACCCACCCACAAAAAGGTGCCCACGAGAAGCAGCCATTTCATGACGGGGGAAAAAGAATCACGGACCCACAGCCTCTCAGGATCCTCCGGGTAGGTCTGTGGTGGATCGAGTTTTCGAAATCGCAAAACCCACAAAAGAAGAACGGTGATGGTGACAAGGCCCATCAGACTGCTTTGGTTAGACCGCCAGTCCAGGGTGGCGCTGAATTGGATCAGCAGGTCCGAGGACCATGTGCGCACTTGAAGCAGGGAAGGAATACTCAACTGGTTAAGGGTCAGTAGAGCCACCAGCCCGATGCCCACGCAAAGGGGTTGCCACAAGGATGGCCAGAGGGCATGGCGGACCAGAGCCATGCCTCTGAGCAGCGGTTCTGATTCCAATAAGCAACGATCCACTTGCTTCAAACAACCCCTGATGAGGAAGAATGGGATCGGCCAATAAAGAAGACTGCAGAGCCATATGGCTCCGCTCATGGAATACAGGTTCCATACATCACTGCCACCTGAGCGCTGCATCCACCAGCTGATGACAAAAAAGGGAGGTAGGACCAATTGAAGGATTGCCGAGAGGACAATGGTTTTCTGGACCCTTTTGTTTGCGAACAGGCTTCCCAGACCTGTCAGGAGTCCGATTAGGGTCGTGAGTAAACAGACCCAGATGATCAGCACCATGGAGTTTTGAATCGAATCGGTTAGCATGTCATGGCATGAGAAGATGCTTCATTTGATCCAACCCTGTGTTGGCGTCTTTGAGTAGCGGCTCCCAAGTCGGCTTGAGCCAGGGGGCATCTTCCGGAGGAGAACCCTGGCTGACCAGGGCCGATTGTTCGACCATGGCTTGCAAGGTTGTGGGTGCTTTGAGGAAAGACACAAAGGAGTCGACAAGTGCTCCATGATCTCGTCCTTGTACCCATCCCACGCTATTGACGATGGGGCATAATTCCTGATTCAGGGGTATGGAAACCAGGGGGAGCCCCTGACGCAGCCCGACCGCAAGATCATCGGAGTCCGTCAACCCGATCCATGCATCGCCCCGTCCGACCATTTGAACCACCGCCGAATTGCCATCGACTGTTCGCAGGCCATTGTCTGCCAGTTTCTGGCACCAATGAGACCAGGTTTCATCACCCCATTTTTGCCTGAGAGCCAGCATGTGCGTTGCGGTCGTCCCAAACAAAGGGTAGGCCATGACGCAACGATTCCGCCACTGAGGTTCGGTCCATTCAAGGAGAGTGGCAGGAGCCTTGTCCGGAGTAATGGCTCGAGTGTTGATGATCATGACTCGAGTGCGGTAACCAAAAGACACAAGGGAGTGGATGACTTCTTTTTCGAGAAGCTGTCGCATGGTCAGTGATTCGTTGCTCCAGAAGAGATCACATACCGGATGGTCTTTTTCTGCAACCAGTCGCTTGGCCAACCCCATACTTTTGACCGATTCGTGATCGTAAAGCGCCTTGACTCGGATGCCCGAGGTTTCCTCAAAAGCCTTGAAAATGGGTTCGGCATACACTTGATCCTGCGATGTGTAGATCGTCAGACTGGGGCCCGATGGGTCTTGAAAGGCATCGCAGGCAACGAGCAAGAGAGCCAGAAAAAAGGCACCGCAGCCCCCTGAATGAACCAGGCGCCAGATGGGGTGCATGGTAGGGTGAGGATCTTTCATGTCAGGCTGAGCGTTTGTGGTAGATGAACCACTCCAGCATCAGAATGCCTAGAGCTACCAATAGAATCCATCGCCAGGATTGGAGTTGTGCACGCTCTTGGCGGGTGGGTTCCATTTGGCCGTAATTGCCTAGCTGCAGTGTTTCCCTTGGCCCATTATCGCTTTCCGATGGGTCCAGCAAGTTGGTGGAAAAGACTTCGCTGCGTTGCCCCTGCCGAAATCGATAGATGCCTTGTTTGAAGGTTTCGTTGTAAATCCATTGACGATCCATGTCTTCACGCTGGTGGGGTTGCCAAGGCTGGTTGGGTGGAAGGATTTCAGGACTTCCTGTTTCGGCATCCAGTGGAATGATCAAGGCCTCTCCAGTTTGAATGTTGGAGCGCTCTGCATACGCTTCACCAGGGTGAAGCCACTGCATCGCATTCTGAATGAAAATGGGGAAGGAAACTCTCAGAGGCCAGGTGGAATCCAGGGGTCGAAAACCCAGCCAAACCACCCGTCGTCCCTGATCCTCTCCTGCCAGAATCAGCGGAGATTGAGACGATTCCACCACGGGCATGGCCCACGGAGGGGCAAGCACGCCCCCAGTGGATGCGATACTCACGCCTTCCATCTGACTGAAACGCATGAGAGGGTGGGTGGACCGCCAGTCAACTATGGCAGGATTGAGGATATCTTTTACCTCATCGAACCAGGCATCGGGAAAAACATGGATGGCCATGAGGTTTTGATCAGGAAGCCTTTCCGGTTCAGTGTCATCCAATATGACAATGTCCGCTTCGGCGGCTGATGGTTCCCACTGACTGGTAACGGCCAGTTCCACTTGCGGTGCCGACGCGATGGCTCGTTCCAGAAAGCGGTTCCCTGAAGTGACGAGTAAGACGCGAATTGGCTGAGGCATCAGGCTGACTTTGGCGGCCTGGTTGTCCATTGCCAGATCATCATCGGTTTGGAAGGAGACATCGAACACACCCGCTCTCTCCTGTGGGGCGATGAAGTTTACAGAAGAGGTGGCACCGGCTTCGATGGTCATTGCACGTGCTTCCAGGAGTTGATCTTCGAATCGAAGTTCGAGAATCAGATTTTTCGATGCATCAGAATAATTGGCAATGGAGGTAAAGATGGCCCTGCTGGAAACGTCGTCAGGATTGGGGCGAATATCCATGGAAACAATACCCACGTTGTTCCCACGGGTTCCCAGAGGATGGTAGACCAGATCGATTCCTGAGAGTGTCGTGTCCGTCAAGTCACTGACAGCTCCATCGGTAAAGAGATGGATTTGCACATGGTCTATTCCTTCGGCAAGGGTCTTGGCCAGTTTGAGCCCTTCAGAGAGTCTGGTAGTCGTGTCGGTTGACTGCAGATGCTTCAATGCCCGACGGAGATCCGCATGACTGGAGGTGGCTGATTGAATTACGCGCGTTGGATTGCCTGCGGCTATGAGCATCATCTGATCATTTCCATCCATGGTGGCAATGAGCTCCTCCACGGCTTCATGCGCCTGGTGCATGCGAGAAGGTGCGACGTCGGTGGATTGCATGGAAGCCGAGGTGTCGATCAGCACGATGAGCATTTCGCTGGCAAAACGATGGGTACGGAAAAAAGGTGCCGATAAGGCCAAAATGGCCAGAAGCAGCATACAGAGCTGAAGAATGAGAAGGGTGTGGCGTTTGAGTTTTTGAAATGGGGCATTGGCCTGGTTTTCCGCCAAAAAGCGATTCCAGAGCAGGGAGGCAGGTACCAGCTCGGTCTTACGCCGTCTTTTCAGGAGGTAGCACGCCACCACCACGGGCAACGTCAGTGCAAACCAAAAGGCTGTGGGGTAGAGGAAAGACATCTTCAAGTTGACTTCATTGCCAAAGCATGGCCTTGCGGAGATCGGCCATCAGCCAGCTTTCCAGATCGGTGTTGGTGGGCACGAGGTGAAATCCGATGCCATGACGTTGACAGAAGGATGTAATTTGTTCGAGATAACGCTGCAAGGTTGCCTTGTATGCCTTGAGCCGATGGCGGCCGAAGGTCACTTCCCGGGAAGTGCCATCTTCGCAATCCACCAGGCGTAGATCGCCCCGCAATGTAGGTTCCAATTCCTCAGGTGAAAGAATCATGAAGGCGTGCACTTCCATGCCCTTGCCGCACCACGCCTTGAGCCCCTTCTCGTAACCGCTGGCATCCATGAAATCACTCAGAATGATGACGGTTCCATGAGTTTTGCAGCGTTGGGCTTCCTGTTGAAGAACCTGATTGAGTGAAGACCCTTCCCCTGTGGTAAGGTGTGAGAGATGCTCCAGAAGTGTGGGTATCGAGGACTTTCCCCTGAGCTGACCGAGAGCATGACGATGAAGTGCCGACTCCTGGTTTTCGGGAAAGACGTTCAAGAGCAAGCGGTCATAGCCTGAGAGGGCAACCACCCCCATGGCTGCTGCGATATTCTGGGCTACACTGAATTTCGAGGGTTCGCCAAAATCCATGGAGCGACTGCCATCCAAAAAAAGGTGGAGAGGCAATTCCCGCTCCTCCTCATAAGTCTTGAGAAACAAGCGATCGAGCCTTCCGAAGAGATTCCAATCCAAATACCTCAGGTCATCTCCAGGAACATAGTTGCGATGGTCGGCAAACTCCACCGATTGACCTCTGGCATGGCTTTTACGCTCGCCCTTGTGCGAACTGCGCGCTCGCTTGCGGCAGAGAAACGACAGCTGCTCGAGTCGCCTCAAAAGTGACGGTGAAATCAGGGATGATGTCTTCGGGTGGCTCACGACCTGATTTGTTCTTTGGAGGGTGCACCTTGCTCAGGACACAAATTCCAGTTCCTGGCGGTGGGGAATGAGCCCCATGTCAAAGGCCCTTCCCAGGAAACGTCGAATCGTTTCACGGCCTTTTTCACCGTAATCGAGTGTCCAATCATTGACATACATGCCAACAAATCGGTCAGCAAGATCTCTACCCATGTCTCTGGCATATTGCAGTGCATGTTCCACGGCTTCGGGACGATGATCGAGACTGTATTGAATACTCTGCGTCAATAAATCAGAGATAAACTTTCGATCATCATGGGTAAAGCGCTTGTGAATCACATTGCCTCCAAGTGGCAGGGGCAGCCCTTCGTTTTCGCTTCCCCACCAGACACCGAGGTCTTCGCACAAAACAAGACCCTGATCCTGAAACGTCAGTTGTCCCTCGTGAATGATCAGCCCTACGTCAGCTTGGTCGCTTGAGACTGCCTGAAATATCTGGTCAAAAGGAACCACCCTATAGTTCAGCTCTGAAGCAGGTACACCCAATCGGAGTTGTAATGCCAGAAAAGCACTGGTCATCTCTCCCGGGACCGCGATTTTGCAATGCAGCATGTCCTGAAGGGTCCATTTTTTTTTGGCGACAAGCATGGGGCCGTAGCCATCTCCCATACTAGCTCCGCTGGGCAACAAAGCATACTGATCACTGACATAGGCATAGGCATGGATGCTGATGGCGCTGATATCCAACTCCCCCCTAGTGGCTCGCTCATTGAGCGTTTGGATATCCTGAAGGATGTGTTGGAATTCACGACCTTGGCTTGGAATGAGGTCTTTGGCCAATGCATAGAACATGAAGGCATCATCCGGGTCCGGGGAGTGTCCGAGAGTAATTGTTTTGGAATTCATGATAGGATGTCAAACTTGGGTTGCTCTGTTGAATAAGGACGCTGCGGTAATGATCTTGGGTAAGTGCAATCTCCGTCCCCCTGCTTCCACTGCAAAGCAGGAGTGTCCAAAATACGTAAAATCCATGATTGCAATTTGACTTATGCCGGCTCAAGGGTCAAGAGACCCTTGGTTAGGATCCCACTCCGCTCACCCACAAGAAAGCTAAGCAGGAAATTTTTAGGAGATTGTTCAGTTGCTCAAAAAGAGCTCAGCCCCTATACCGGTCTCATGGAATCCCTTACAGATCAAGTTGCTCTAGTTGTGGGTGGGAGTTCAGGTATCGGGTTGGGAGTGGGCAAGGCATTGGCCAATGAAGGGATGCGGGTGATGCTTGCCTCTCGAAATCCGGTTGCGCCCGCCGATTGGAATGCAGATCCTTCAACGACAGGAAAGATCCAGAGCCTGCGCTGTGATGCGACCGATCGAGACCAGATAGCTGCCATGGTTCAGCAGGTGCAACATCTTTGGGGAGAAATCGATCTTCTCGTCTACAGTGCGGGAATGAACGTCCCGAAGAGAACCTTTGCTGACATGGCTCCGGAAAGTATGGCACAGGTGATGGATGTCAACGCACTAGGTGCTTACTATTGCATGGAAGCGGTTCTCCCGCCCATGCGTTCGCGAAAACGAGGATTGATCATCAATGTAGTCTCCCTTGCTGGATTGCGGCCCTTGGGTTTGGCTGGACTACCCTACTGCGCTTCGAAGTATGCCCAGAGTGCTATTGGGCATGTAGCCAATGCTGAGGTGCTCCCCGAGGGAGTGAGTGTGACCAATATTTATCCGGGTGAGACGGAGACACCCATTCTTGAAAAACGTCCCGTCCCTCCTTCTCCCGAACAGCGAGCCAGAATGCTGCAACCTGAGGACATCGCGGCCATGGTGGCCACCGTAGCAAAATTGCCTGCTCGAGCCACGGTTCCTGAAATAGTGATTACCCCAAGGCACATGCCGTTGGTGTGATCGAACCCGTGATGGAACCCCTCTTCACGAAAGTGCCATGAATCGAAGACACTTTATCCGCCAAGTGAGTGCCATGGGAACTTTCCTGTTGGGAGCGAGCGTTCCTCTCCAGGCCATGCAACGTCACCGCAAATTAGGACTCTCGATCGCATCCTATCGCCGAAGTGATCGTTTTTATTCGGATCAGTTTCCCGCTTGGAAGAACGCCCTGGATGTGTTGGACCATTGCGAGTTACTCGGGGCCGGATGTCTTCAAATAGGTGTGCGAGGCTGGACTCGGGACTTTGCCGGGAAGGTTAGGGAGAAGCGTGAGTCCCTGGGTGTCGCACTGGAAGGTCAGATTGGCTTGCCGCGATCGGAGGATCAGTTGGCTGCTTTTGAGGCCTCTGTGCAGCGTGCCAAGGAGGCAGGTGCGAGTGTGCTCCGAGCTGTTTGTCTGGGTGGAAGACGGTATGAGACTTTCAAATCGATCGCATCCTGGCAAGCGTTTCAAAAAGACTCCCTCGAGGCGCTGGAAAGAGCCGAACCCGTGATGCGCCGCCATCGGGTCCGGTTGGCCGTGGAAAACCACAAGGATTGGAGAACCGCTGAGCAACTGAACTGGCTTGAACATTTGAGCAGTGAATACGTGGGAGTTTGTTTTGATTTTGGGAACAATCTTTCATTGCTTGAGGATCCACACCAGCAGTTGGAGAGCCTGGCCCCTTATGTGATGACTACCCATCTCAAGGATATGGGGCTTGCTCCCTATGAGTTGGGGTTCCTTCTCAGTGAAGTGCCGCTTGGACAGGGGATACTCAATCTGAATGCGCTCTGTGACCGGTGCCTCCAAAGCTCTCCCCATATTCAGTTCAACCTGGAGATGATCACACGAGATCCACTCGAGATACCTGTCTTGGAGTCTGATTTCTGGATCACGATGGAAGAGCTGCCGGCGAGGGACCTTGCCTGGGTCTGGAAACAGGTCCAGCAAAAAGGTCAGGATGCGGCGGCCGCCTTGCCATGCGTATCGCAAAAAACGGACCCTGAACGTCTGGCCTATGAGGAGGCCAATGTGAGAGCCTGCTTTCAATACGCGAGGCAGTCGATGGGTTTTGACGAAGCTGGATGATATGAAAGAACAAAATGCCGCCCTCCCTGGTATAGGGCAATTTCGCATGGATGGTCATTTGGCCATGATCACAGGAGGTTCAAAAGGTCTGGGGTTCGCCATGGCAGATGGCTTGGCTTCCGCAGGAGCCAACGTGGTTCTTGTGAGTCGCCACGGCGATGAGGCCGAAGCTGCTGCAGCTCACATTGCCTCCACGCGAGGCGTAAAAGCCATCGGCTATCAGGCCGATGTCACCTATGAAAAGGAGACTCAATCCATGGTGGATCACGTGGTCGAACAGTTTGGGCGGGTAGATGTCTTGATCAATAGTGCTGGTATCAATATCAGAGGCCCTATTGATACGCTGAAGGTTGAAGAATTCAGAGAGGTCATGGAGATTAATGTGACCGGTACATGGATGCTTTCTCGCGCGGTCGTGCCGGTTATGAAACAAGCGGGCTATGGTCGAATCATTCAGCTGGCCAGTGCTCTGGGGTTGGTCGGGGTTGCCAACCGAACCCCCTATGCCTCCAGTAAAGGAGCAGTGGTTCAGATGACACGATCCTTAGCCCTTGAGCTGGCTGACCAGGGAATCACCGTCAATGCCATTTGCCCTGGGCCTTTTCTAACGGAAATGAATTTGCCAATTGCCGATACTAAAGAAGGTAAACGCTTTATCGTGGGAGCCACGGCCCTTAAACGCTGGGGGCGTTTGGAAGAAATCCAAGGGGTTGCTATTTTTCTGGCCAGTCCCGGGGCTAGTTATGTTACTGGAAGCATGTTCTCTGTAGATGGTGGCTGGACAGCGCAGTGAATTTTTCAGCCATCGACCGGGACCATCGCACTGCCAGATGCTTCATCCAGTGCTTTGAGAACGATGGATGGGGTCAGCAATTCAGGCAAAACGATGGGCTCTGCACCCTCCGAAGATGGGTAGACCAAAACCAGTGGCACCCCGATGCGACCATGTTCCTTCAGCTTTTGGGTAATCCTCATATCCTGGAAAGTGTAGTCCCCCCTCATGGTAAGGCCGCCAATCGACTCCAGTTTTTCTTTGACTGAGGGAATTTCGATGCTGGTTTTTTTGTTCACCTGACAAGTGGGGCACCACTTTGCGGTGAAGTCTACCAATACCACTTGCCCTTTTTGCTGGGCTTGAATCACCGCCGCTTCGGACCATGCCATCCACTGGATGCCGTTTTTGCCTGAGATGAGGGTGGCATCGGAAGGGGTGTTTCCGCCGTCTTTGAGGGCGGGTTGACGCCAATTCAATTCATGTTCCAGGATCCAGCCATAGGTGACGAGAATCCCTGCTAGAAGAGCACCCCATGCCCAACCCTTTCGACCCCTTGCCTTCTGAATGCACTCCCCATAAATCCATGCCAAAAGGGCAATGGAAACCAGACAGAGGCCCAGCCAGAGGTCTCCACCAGGCCCAAAGTGCAGTCGGGCGATTGAATAAAGCCAGACCACTGTGCCTAGCATGGGAAAACCCATGAAAACCTTGAAACGCGTCATCCATGCGCCCGGGCGGGGTAATATCTGAAGCCAGCCTGGATTCCAGCTCAAAGCGACGTAAGGCAACGCGAGACCTACTCCGATGGTGGTAAACATCAAAAGAATGCCTGATGGAGGCTGGGTGAAGGCAAATCCAAGTGCAGTGCCCAGGAAAGGAGCCGTGCAGGGGGTCGCTAGGATGGTCGCCAGGACACCGTTGGCAAAGGCGCTGCCCCGCCCATGGCCACCACCCAGTCGAGAGGCCACTCCTGTCAGGGATCCACCCGTAATTTCGAAGACCCCAAAAAAATTAAGAGCAATCAAGGTCAGGAGAATGGTCATGAGTAGGAGAAATTGTGGGTTTTGAAACTGCATGCCCCAATTGGCGGACTGACCTGTGGATTGGATGGCGATGACGATGGAAGCTAGAGCCCAGAAGGAGACCAGCACCCCTAACCCGTAAAGCAGACCCATTTGAAATACCTTTTTGCGATCTTCAGCTCCCTGCTCAACAAAGCCCAAAATCTTGAGGGAAATCACTGGCAATACACAGGGCATGAGGTTGAGGATTATGCCACCTAAAAGCGCAAAGCTCAGCATGAGCAGCATCGATGGTCTTTGAGGTGTTTTGTTTGAAGGGAGTGTTGCTGCCTGCGTCGAATCCGTCGTTTTTTCAGTTTTAGGAAAACTACCTCCCAGAACGATGGTCGTTTCCCTAGTCCATGGCTTTTCATCAGTATCGATCAGGAGAGCGACCCCTGAGATTTGGGTGGGCCAGGAGTCTTCCCAGTTGAGAACGTTTTTCTCCAGCTGAATGGCTTCGGTACGATTCGGCAGGAGGGTGGAGGCGCCACCCAATTCAAACGAGTCATTCTCATGGGGGTAAAAGTCCAGCCAACGAAAGCCACTTTGAGGATCCAGCTCCAGAGTAAGAATGCGTTCATCTTCGGCCAGCGTTTTGGCCCAACCCGCTCGGAGGGGTAGCGCGTTATCGATCTCTGGAACCAGATCTGCCGACCTTTGGATCAAGGGGGCCTTATCGGAAGCTTTCTCCTCCAATGAAATCTCGATACTGCCCAGAACTTTGGCTTGGCGGGGAACACAGGTTTCCTGACATTCCAGCCAGTTCACCTGGCATTGCAGGTTGACTTGACCGGGCTTGAGAGAAGCATCGAATTGCAGGGGAACCAGAAGAAGAACTTCTTCATGATAACTGTAAGAAGTCAGTCCTGAAGCCACCTCTTTTTCGGGCAAAGGCCATTGGATAGAACCCGTCTTTACTCCCGGGGGCAGATCCCATACAAGAGAAGGGGATTGCGCGGCATCTCCGCCATTGCGCCAATAGGTATGCCACCCTTCCTTGAGTTCAAAAACAATGGCCGCAGTCGCCGTGCCACCGGGTGCGACAGCTGTTTCGGCGGTCCAAAGTGAGACCTTGGTTTCAGCCGACCATAGACTGGTTGGCAAGCCCATGAACACCACCATCGCCAATTGGCATATGCCAACTGGAAGTTCCCTGATAAAGCCACGGAGCGTTGTTGGGTGATGCGTCATGCTTGATCCAAACATCTGTCTTTGGCTCAGAGGAGCCATCTTCGAAATTAGAGGATCAGCAACGAAAAGCAACCATCGATCCGTATCCGTGCCAAGCGGAAGGAGTTGCTGTCCCCGCGTGGAATGGCAAGTGAGGTGTTGACTACGATCCCAAATGCTGGAGGAAAAGAAATGAGGGGTTTATCCAGTAATAGGCAGCTTTCGGCCCTAGCGGCTCAGGGGGCTGAGCTGGAGTTTGGCATCCACAATCTTGGTGATGGAAGTGTGACAGGTAGAGCAGCGTCCTTTAAGAATTTTACGATCCTTTTGAATGATCTTTTCTTCCTGCAGAATCATGCCGCGTCGGGTGCGACACTCAGGGCAATAAACTTCATGCATAATGCAACTCGCATGAAATGGTGCGATCTCTTTGACCCAGAAAATCGAGATGGAAACTTTCCTGTTCTCTTTTTTCGTGGCCATTGGCACTGCCCGGCTCGGGATGCCGAACATCTGGCATCCACTCCGTTTAAGACAGCGCTTGCAAAGCGCAGTTTCAGACAAGTTGCGGCGTATTAAATCAGGCTATTGAGCGAGGTCAACACTGTTTTCCACTTATCGGTAGGTGTTGGCCAGTTGATCAATGCGAGGACGAAGGGGGGAATCAGGGCCGTTGCGCTGGTCGATTTCGGCAAAGGTCTTGCGTGCTTGAGCAGGGTCCTTTCTGCCCACCTTTTTCACATATTCCAATTCAATTTCGGACAATTTAGGGTCCTTGAGGTAGGGGCGGTATTGCTGGATCCATGCCTTGAGCGCGGCAGCATCTTTTTTCAAAACCAAATCAAGCGCCGGCTGCAAGCTAGGTGGCATTCCGGGCAAGTCTTCCGGTATGGCCTCCTCAACCGTGTCCGGGGGCAAGACAGCACTGTAATAGGCCTCACCTCCTGCATCCTTGGTGAGTTGGCG
>CACEMW010000028.1:0-35137 GCA_902560705.1 uncultured Verrucomicrobiota bacterium | reverse complement strand
CCCCACGCAAATGAGGGCTTTTTATGAAGCAGGGGTTCGGGCTTGTCAAAGCCAAAATCCCATTATCTTGAAGGCTCTTTCACCGACACCTACTTGGTAAAGTGAAGCTTCGTTCGATCGATTGCTTCGCTCAGGAAGAGGAGGGTGGTGCCGGTTCCATCGGCCAGGCCTTGATGATGGAATTGATCAATGTGGCCAAGGGTATGGCGAAAAAGACACCCCAGAAGCCCCAGAGACCTCCAAAGATCAGAATCGCAACAATCACAGCGATGGGATGCAGGCTGGTAGCCCCTGACATGAGGATGGGAGCCAGTAGATTGCCATCGAGAATTTGGATAATGGAGTAGGCAATAATGAGCCAGACAAACGTGGAGCTCGCCCCAAACTGATAAAAACCAATGATGGCGATGGGTAAATACATAACCGTGGCACCGACGTAAGGAACCAATACACTGAGCCCCACAAACAGGGAGATCAGAAGGGTGGCTCTCAACCCAAAGAGTGAAAAAGTAACGAATGTGACACCCCAGACAATCATGACCTCCCAGAATTTGCCGCGCACGTAATTGCTGGTCTGAAGATTGACCTCGTGCCAGACCTTGCTGGTGAGACCGCGCTCCTGAGGGAGAAACTGGGCAAACCAGGCCATCAGGCGTTCTTTGTCTTTAAGAATGAAGAACACCATGACGGGCACCAGTACTAAATAAAGAATCCATACGACCACGCTTTTGAGGGAAGTAATCGAAAGGGTGAGCGCCGTCCGTCCCAGTTCCGTCAACTCGGCCTCGATGCTCTCGGTTAAACGCTCGACATTGAGGGAGCCTTCGCTCTGGCCTGGCCCGCTTGAGGAGGGAGCCTGCGACGAAAGGGGGGACCCGGTTTCAGTTTCCTTGTCATCAGGGTCCTGATCAGGGCTGGCGGGGGTATTGATGAAGGTGGAAAGGCGCTCTGTTTTGAAAGACTCGTAATTTGTGTAGGCGTCGCGAATGTCTTGCGAGGCATTCTGTACGATCCCCGGAACGTCGCGGCGCACAAATTTGTCCAATTCTGCCACCAGACTGGGGATGACCACAAAAAAGAGCATGAAGACGGCCAACAGGAAAAGAACATAGACGCCACAAACCGCAGCCAAACGCGGAGCCCCCCCGCCTCTGGATGCGCAGGATGATTCCATCCAAAAGATAGGCGATGACAAGAGCTGCAAAAACTGGAGCGAGTATGTCCCCCAGCAAAAAGATGGTCAGGAAGATGCAAAGCAGGATTCCTGTAAGCATAACTATCTGTGGGTTAGATAGTTGCCTTCGTATCCACTGCTTGATCAAATCCATGTTGTAAGATTAGTTATTTTAGACAGGGCTCAGCAAGGATTAAGCAGCAGGTTTGTGAGTTGATTTATATCCCTACGGAGGTAGATTTACAGTTGTTTATCGCATATGAAAACATTCAGAAGAATTATTGTGGCCTATTGGGTCTCTCTGGCAGTTTTAAGCCTTCAAGGGGCTGAGAGTGGAGCTGAAAAGAAGGCAGAGTATCCTCCCTACAGCAAGATTTTCGAGGGCTACAAGCAAGTTATTTCGACAATCGATCAAAGTCCCAGTCTTTTCGGTCTCTTTCAAAATGCCAAGGAGAACCAACTTCTGGCTGCTTTTCCAAAAAAGTATGCTTCCAAGAAATTTTTCATTGCACTTACTGTGGCTAGTGGAGAGCAGTATGCGGGACTTCAACAGGCTGACATGTATGTCTACTGGAAACAAATCGGCAAGCGGATGGTCTTGGTTCAGCCCAACATTGAAATTCGTTCTAGCGGAGATGCCGAATCCAAAAGCTCCATAAGAAGACTCTTCACCGATCGGGTATTGGCTGATGTGCCGATTGTGACAATGCACCCTCAATGGGGGCCCGTGATTGATCTGGATGCTTTCCTCCTTGGGGAAGGTGCCAAGTTTTTTGGTTCCAGCGCTAGCGGACTTAAAAAGCATCTCGCTACGGTCAAAACAGCACGAGGCTTTCCCGAAAATATTGAAGTTGCTTTTGAGGTTCCAATTTCAAGTGGATTGCTCAAGACTTTTCACTTCTCCATCAGCGAAATTAAACCCAACCCTTCCTACAAGCCTCGGAAGGCCGATGAGCGTATTGGTTATTTTACCACAGGATACAGCGATTTTGGTAAATATGAGAACAACGATGTGCGTACTCGCTATATCAATCGGTGGCATGTGGAGAAGGCGGACCCATCACTCAAAGTGAGCCCAGTAAAAAACCCCATCATTTTTTATGTCGAGCACACTACCCCAATTCGCTACAGGCGTTGGGTCAGGGAGGGGGTTTTAATGTGGAATAAGGCCTTCGAGAAAATAGGTCTGCTGAACGCACTTGAAGTTCGATATCAGGATCAAGCCACCAAGGCACACATGGAAAAACATCCAGAGGACGTTCGTTACAACTTTATTCGCTGGCTGAACAACAATGTTGGTACAGCCATAGGACCAAGTCGGGCAAATCCAATGACCGGCCAAATTTTAGATGCTGACATTATTTTAACAGATGGTTGGCTTCGTCATTTTTGGAGGAAATTTCACCAGGAACTACCAAAGTTGGCTATGGAGGGATATTCCCCTGAAACACTTTCATGGCTGCGACAGAAACCGCAATGGGACCCAAGGGTTCGCCTCGCACATCCATCTAATCGTGAATCTGTAGCACAGGAAATCGCCTATGGACACAATGCTTATGGTGGGCATCCTGTGGCGCACAATGATTCATCTGTAATCGGCGACCAAGAGTTCGATGGCCTAATAGGCCGCACTTGCCAAATCAATGGATTTTGCGAAGCGGCCGACTGTCGAGCTCTCGACATGGCGGTCATGAGGTTTGCCCTGGATTTAATGAGAGAGAGTCGTCAGGGAGAAGAAGAGGAAGGAGAGCACATTGACGAAGAAAAAAAGAAGTCTGCTGAGGATATGCTGGACGGTATTCCTGATTGGTTTGTCGGGCCGCTCATTGCAGATTTAGTTGCTCACGAGGTGGGCCACACGATTGGTTTGCGTCATAACTTTAAAGCTTCTAGCATTTACGATCTCGAGACAATAAATAGCGATGAAGTCAAAGGGAAGAAGCCTTTCGCAGGGTCGGTCATGGATTACCTTCCGGTGAATATGAATCTCGAAGATTTTGGTGAAAAACAAGGAGATTACGGGATGATTGAGGTTGGCCCCTACGATTTGTGGGCTATTGAGTACGGATATTCTACCCTAAAAAATGAAAAGGATCTGGGAAGGATTCTATCAAGAGTCAACGAACCTTTGCTAGCTTATGCCACGGATGAGGACACTTATGGGCCGGATCCTTTGGCACGTCGTTATGATTTTGCTAAGGATCCCATCAACTATGCCAAAAGCCAGATTAAACTTGCCAATGATCACCGAGCAAAAATCCTAGACGAGTTTGTTAAAGATGGCGAAAGCTGGGCAAAGGCAAGGTATGGATATGGTTTGACACTCAGTATGCAGATGCGTTCATTGAGTATGATGGCAAATTGGCTTGGTGGTGCACTTGTAAATCGATCGAAGAAAGGGGATCCGGATGCAGGTCCTCCCATCGAAGTGGTTTCCGCCAATCGACAACGCGAGGCACTTCAGTTTGTTATGGCCCATGCGTTTGAGGACAAGGCCTACGGGTTGACTCCTGAATTGCTCCGCCACCTCTCCATGGACAAGTGGATTGATGATTTCGACTCGGCTATTGAAGACAGTACTTGGCCTGTGCACGACCGTATCATGGGGATGCAATCCTCGGCACTCACAATGCTCATGAACCCAACCACCATGGGGCGGGTTTACGACAATGAGTTTTTAACGCCACCGGATGAAGATATGATCACTCTTCCTGAGATTCTTGGCGATATCCGCTCGGCTGTATGGTCTGAATTAGCGGGGGCCAAAGATGAGTCATTTACTGCTCGAAAACCTATGATTTCCAGTTTGCGTCGCAACTTGCAACGCGAGCACCTAGAGCGGCTAATCGACATGAGCATGGGAGGTGGATTTCCAAGTGCTTCTCAAAAACCGATTTCAAATCTGGCCACAGCTCAGTTGAGAAATCTCAAGAAGCAGGTGGATCAGGTTCTGAGGGATGAAAGTGTGGCAACCGATCCTTACAGCGAATCCCATCTTTCTGAGGCATCTATTCGAATCGAAAAAGCGTTGGACGCGGATTATATTTATAATGCTTCCAGCATCGGTGGTGGTGGTGGCGGTGTTCTGCGGTTCATGAGAGAGCCTCAGGATTGACCTCAAGCCTCACCCGCTTGTGAGGTCATCATGTTCTATTAGACGCGCCCCTTTCTTCGGAGGAGGGCGCGTCTTTGTTGATGCTAAAAACACTCAGGTGACTTCAATGAGCGCCTTGATCACCCCTGTCTCTGGGAGCGTGAAGGATTCAAATTGGGCAGGTGCATCTTCAAAGGAGGTACGATGGGTGATCCATGAGTCAGTTTGAATGGTGCCATCGGCAATCAAATCGATGATACGCGTGAAATCTTCAGGGAGGGCGTTCCGGCTGGCTTTGAGGGTGATTTCAGCTCGATGAAGGGCTGGGTGAAGAAACTGAATGGTTTGCGTTGTGATTCCCACATAAACCAGAATACCCGTGTGTGCTACATACTTCAGGGCATCGGACATGGAGTGATGATTGCCTGTGGCGTCGATCACCAGCCCATAGCGATCACCATTGGTGAAAGCCAAGATTTGTTCCAATTCACTGTCATTGCCTTGGCTGTGAAGTGTATGGGCGACTCCGTAGGTCTTTCTGCAAAATTCAAGACGGCTGGCGACCCGGTCCATGACGGTCACCTTGGCCCCGGTCAAACGCACAAATTCCAGAGTCGCCAGACCAATGGGGCCGGCTCCAATAATGAGTGTCTGGGTATCTTCTCCAGGTGCACCCCGGTTGGTTGCATGACACCCAATGGCCAAGGTTTCCACCAATGCGAGTTGATCGTTACTCAAGGTATTTCCAGGGTGCAATTTATTGGCGCGAACCAGAAAGGTCTCGCGCATGCCACCATCCTCCATAACGCCGATGACTTTCAGGTTTTCGCAGCAATTCGTGGCTCCACGCTGGCAGGGATAACACGCTCCACAATGCATGTAGGGTTCCACACTGCAACGATCTCCTGGTTGCACATGGGTGACATGACTACCGACCTCGAGGACTTCGACCCCGAGCTCATGTCCGGGAATACGAGGATAGCTGAAAAAAGGCATTTTGCCCAGGTAACCGGAAAGATCCGTGCCGCATATCCCAATGCGATGTACCTTGACCAGTGCCTGATGGGCCTCTGGTGATCCAGGCGGTGCAATGTCAATGGATTCCAGTTGGTGAGGTTGGGTGAACTGCAGAGCTTTCATGATGTGTTTAACCAGGCTTGGTAACCAGAGGCGGATGTGAGTCAGTTGTTGATGGCTAGGCCTTCTACGTGGCCGATGTTCTTGACTGGTTGGAAAAGGTGAAGAATCTCTTCAAGGAGTGCCGCATCGATTGGTTCGGCTGCCCATTGCGCCCATTTTCGAATGTTTTCGGGATTGGCACTCCCGGCAATCGTTGTGGCGATTGCGGGGTTGGCGATGGAAAATTGGAGGGCACATTTGGCGATATCCGAGCCTCTCTCGCGACAAAGTAGAGAGACGTTTCTTGCCGTCTCCTTAACGCTTTCTGGTTCCTTGAGCCAGGCGGGCAGGGGGGCATCGGTGAGGAGACGGGCTGAAAACGGCCCTGCATTCATGACTCCAACTCCTTTGCTTTCGAGGTAAGGAACCGTCTCGTCCATGAATCGAGTATTTTGAAGGGTGTATTGGTTGTAACTCAACACACAATCCACATCGATTTGGTCGATAATGAATTTGAAAATTTTCAGTGGGTAGCCACTGAATCCAATATACCTAACCTTACCTTGCTTCTGCACTTCCTTGAGTGCCGGCAGGGTCTCATCCACAATCTGCTGCATGGGTACGAACTCGATATCATGGCACAGAGCAATGTCCAGATGATCGGTGCCCAGGCGGTGAAGACTCACATCCACGCTTTCCTTGACTCTTCGGGCTGAGAAGTCGAAATGATCGAGATCATACCTGCCGAGTTTGGTGCAGAGAAGGTAGCTCTCTCGAGGGACTTCTCTCAACGCAAGACCCAAAAGAACTTCACTCATGCCGCGGCCATAAAAAGGAGAGGTGTCTATCAGGTTCATGCCGTGCTCAAGGGCTACGTGAACACTGCGCAGGGCCTCGTCGAGTTGCACTGGACGAAATTCCTGCCCTAGGGATGAAGCTCCAAAGGAGACGATGGGAAGCTGCAAGTCGGTTTTGCCAAGCTGTCTGGTTTGCATGGGCTTTTAGTATGGGGTGTTGACGCCGAAAAGAAAACACCCGTCTGTGCCACTGGCATAGACGGGTGCAATGGAAAGGATCAGGTCTTCAGCTCGTGACCTTGGCATCTCGCTTGCCGGCTTCCTGGGTGAAAGCCAGGTAATCTTCCTCGACGATCACTTGGATGGGAGTCTGTTCCTGGAAAGTGCCCTTCAGGATTTCCTCTGCCAGGGGGTCTTCGAGATAGCGTTCCACCGCTCGGCGCATGGGGCGTGCTCCGTAGGCAGGGTCGAATCCCTTGTCCACCAGGAAGTCTTTCGCGGCATCGGTGATGTGAAGATCGATTTGCTTGTGCTTCAGTCGGTCCATCACCTTGGCGATCTCCAATTCCAGAACGGTAATGAGATCGGGTTTGGACAGGGAACGGAAGACGATGACGTCATCCAGACGATTCAAAAATTCTGGTTTGAAGGCCCGTTTGGCCTCCTCCAGAATCTTGCCTTTCATAGTCTCATAATCGCCCTCCTCCGACGACGGGGTGAACCCAATGTTGGGTTGAGAAGCGGTTTGAGCTCCGACATTGGAGGTCAAAAGGATGATGGTGTTTCGGAAGTCCACCACGCGCCCGATGTTGTCGGTCAGTTTGCCTTCTTCCAGAATTTGGAGAAGCATGTTCATGACATCCGGATGCGCCTTCTCAATTTCGTCAAAGAGCACCACAGAGTAGGGCTTTCGGCGAACTTGCTCAGTCAACTGTCCACCCTCCTCATAACCGACGTAGCCCGGAGGCGAGCCCACAAGGCGCGATACGGTGAACTTCTCCATGTATTCACTCATGTCGAGCTGGATGAGGGATTTTTCATCCCCAAACATGTGGGCGGCAACAGTTTTGGCAAGCAGGGTTTTGCCCACCCCAGTGGGACCGAGTAAGGCAAAGGTACCGATGGGACGACGAGGATCCTTCAAGTCGACTCGAGAACGACGAAGGGCCTTGCACAGAGCGGTGACGCCTTCTTTCTGGGAAATAACGATGCGCGAGAGTTCATTCTCCATGTCCAGCAGGCGTTGGATTTCGCCCGCTTCCATGCGCTTGAGGGGGATGCCAGTCCACTTGGCCACGACCTGCATCATGTCTTCATCGGTGACTGTCACCCGCTTCTCCTCACGAGAGGCCTTCCAGGCTGTCAGGATGGACTCTAGGTTTTCTTTTGACTGCTTTTCCTTGTCCCGCATCGAGGCGGCTTTTTCGAAATCTTGATCCTTGATCGCTTTTTCCTTATCCTTGCGAATGGACTCTATTTCAGCTTCGAGGTCTTTGACATCGGGCGGTCGGGTCATGGAGGCAATGCGCGCTCGTGACCCCGCTTCATCCATCACATCAATGGCCTTGTCTGGCAGGAAGCGTCCGGTGATGTAGCGATCCGAGAGCTCAACAGCGGCGGAGATGGCTTCGTCGGTCAGCTGAATGTTGTGGTGATCTTCGTATTTCACCTTGAGGCCCTGAAGAATCAGCACCGCATCTTCCAGAGAGGGGGCTTCCACCTTGACGCTTTGGAAGCGGCGCTCTAGCGCGGCATCCTTTTCAATGTACTTGCGGTACTCGTTGAGCGTTGTGGCTCCGATGCACTGCATTTCGCCCCGACTCAAAGCTGGTTTGATGATGTTGGAGGCATCCATGGTGCCTTCTGCCGAGCCAGCACCCACGATGGTATGCAATTCATCAATGAAGAGGATGATATTTTGATTGCGACGGATTTCATCCATTATGGCCTTGATGCGCTCCTCAAACTGGCCACGGTATTTGGTGCCGGCAACCATCAGGGCCAAGTCCAAAGTAATCACGCGCTTGTCGCGAAGAATTTCAGGCACATTGCCTTTTGAGATTTCTTGAGCCAAACCCTCGACGATGGCGGTTTTCCCAACGCCAGCCTCCCCCAGAAGCACAGGATTGTTTTTGGTGCGTCGGCACAGGACTTGGATGACGCGCTCAATTTCATCTTTCCGGCCGATTACCGGATCCATATCCCCCTTGAGGGCGATTTCCGTGAGATCTCTGCCGAAAGCCTTGAGAGCGGGAGTTTTGCTTTGAGCCTTCTTTTCAGCTTTCTCACTGTCATCGGCTGAGGCGGCATATTCCTCAGACTCCTGAAAGTTCGGGTCGACCTCCTTGAGAATCTCCTGACGGGTCTGATCCAAATCAATATCCAGGCCTCGCAGCACCTTGGCGGCGACTCCATTGCCTTCCCGGAGAAGCCCCAGCAAGATGTGCTCGGTTCCCACGTAAGTGTGAGAAAGCTGTTTGGCTTCCTTAGCTGCCAGATCGAGCACCTTCTTGACGCGAGGTGTGTAGGGAATGGTGCCGGCCACCTTGTGGTCCGGACCCGGAGGTACATGTTTTTCCACCTCCATTTGAACGGTTTCGAGGTCCAGCCCCATTTTCTTGAGGACATTGACCGCAACGCCCTGATCCAGCTTGATCAGACCGAGCAACAAATGTTCAGTACCGACATAGTTGTGATTGAACCGATCGGCCTCCTTACGTGCTAGAGCCAGCACTTGTTGAGCCCTCGGCGTGAAATTGTTGAATGCTTCTTCGCTCATGATATTAGGTTGTTGAACGGCTGCGGTGACAGCTGTTGCCCGGGTCATTCATGCCAGCCAGGTTGTCTTTCAACGATTTAAAAGGAAATCAGAACGACTTGACACGCGCGAAACAGTGACCACCGGGTGGTCTGTTTTGGCCCATCTGGCTTACGTTTCCAAACGTAGATGATTTTGAGTCAAAAACCAGTTTTTTTAGCCTCCAAGGTGAAAAAAACTCCCATGGAGTTTATCGGTTTAAAGGATTCCTGGCTTAAGCCTTGGCAGCATGCTTCCTTAGCAATGAGGCCCCGATATGGAGAGCACGTGGATGATGGAAGGCGCTTTTCCAGAGGTTGCCCTTGACTTGGTTCGACACAGAGCCATCTCGGTGGAGGTATCCGAACCATTCGCCATGTTGGATATCTTGAAAATGGCTGAAGGCCCAGTGGTGCACCTGCTCGTGCATTTTGGCATAACGTGGTTTTCGAGTCTGTTGGTAAGCGTAGATTGTTGCAATGAGGGCTTCGTTGTGGGGCCACCAGAACTTCATGTCATGCCAATATTCCTGCACCGGAAGTCCGTTGAGAGAGGTGTAATAAAGGAGACCTCCATGGACGGGGTCCCAAGCTCGCTGGAACATCCATTCCAGCATGTGGCAGCCTGCATCCACCCAAGCAGTTTCACCGCGAATAGCACCTTCATGGATCACAAACCAGGCCGCCTCAATGGCGTGGCCTGGATTAAGTGTCTGGCCCTCCAGGTGGGGGAAAACGTTGCCATCCGGGGTGGCTTCCTCCAAAACACAACTTAGTTCAGGGTGAACGAAAAGTTTGAGAATGGACTCGATCATCTGATCCATGATCGGGTTGAAAAACTCCTCGTTCCCAAGGGCCTCGCGCAACTCCTGTGCGGTGACCAAGGCAATCATGTAGGGACCTAAAGCCACGGTGGGTCGCACTCCAGTGCTCTTGGACTCAAAGGCGCTGGTGGGATCTAGATGCCAGTGCATGAAATGCTTCAGCAGCGCCATGCTGCGTTGAGCTGAGGCTGCGTTCTGGGTGGCCTTGGCGTGAAGCGCATAGGCAATTGCGGCAAAGGACTCACTGAAGGCGTAGCGCCTTTTCCTCAAGGCTTTCCCCTGGCGATCGAGGAGGAAAAACATGCGCCCATCGGAGTCAAACCCGTGCCGATCCAGAAACTCGATACCATGACAGGCCCAGTGGAGCCATTCTGGATTCTTATCGCGATCCAGATAAAGGCGCAGTAATAGCCAGCTCATACGGCCTTGCGCCCATACGGACTTGTCCGTTTCGTAGACGTTGCCGCCTTGATCGAGGCAGGAAAAAAAGCCTCCAGACTCTTCGTCCACACAGGAGGGGAACCAGAACGGCAGGACATTATCTAGCAGGATGTGTTCATAAAGCTGAGCGATCGAGTCTCGCCCTTCCGGCTGGTCGATCCTTGCTCCACAAAGCCCTCCTCGGATAGAGCTTCGCCATTGGTTTGCTGAGCTAGGTTCCTTCATGGTCGAAAATCCATTGCGGGTTCCGGGAGTTGTCGTTGGATATCCTCCAAACGATAACCAAAGCCAGGCCCTTCCAAGGTGGAGAGCTCAAGGCAGCCTCCCTTCCGCTGATAGAGCCCGGGATGCACGGTTGCTTCTGGGCCACTGGCATCTGGGTAAAATTGCATGGCGTTGGTTTCAACTCCCATGATGGTGCCCACGCGGGCAGCAAGCTGGACGTGCGGAATTTGGGCCAACATCGGATTGGTGAGATCTTGGACCATGAGCCCCATGCCATGTGCCTTGGCCCAGCACGCACTGAGCAAGGCCCCTGTTTGGGTCTTGCAAGTCTTGAGGGCGACCCCACTCCAGCCTAGTTCTCTGCCTCGGGCAACCCATTTCCAATCATGGGCACTTTCGTCAAGATAAAGCGGTTTGCGTGCCGATACGCTGTGGACATCGATGGGATGTTCCGCGAGTTCGTAGGGGAAGGGTTGTTCAACGTAAAGCAACATCCCGTAAATTCGGGGATGCGAATCGCGAAGACGATCCAGAATCAGGTTCACATAATCCGGTTCGGTGACCGTGCAGTTGAAATCAGCGGTAAGCCACCGTACGCCATGGTGGATGGAGATCTGCCCCACTCGGATGCAACGATCATAATCCCACTCGGCGTCATTGCCGCGAAGCTTGATCTTCAGGCATTGCAGCTGATCGCGCTGGATCCAGTCTTTCAGAAGGACGGGATGCCCATCCTCGGGCTCTTTTCCTGTGAGGTCCTCCGCTTCAAGTGGATCCAGGCCTCCGACCAAATGCCATGCGAAGAGGGTGCGAGGTGCCTCTTTGAGAAGATAATCCGCAGGAAAGGATTCAGTTAATGGGGAGTCTGTGGATGAAGGAGCCGGTCGCAGGTATCGACTCAAGTCATGGCTGAGATGCTGAGGGGAGTAGCACTCATAGGTGGGTAGATGGTTGCAGTGGCCGAAGGCATCATGCAATGCGATGTCAAACAATGAGAGGCAGATCAAGCCAGCCAGCCAGGGCATGGGTTCCAAACCCTGGCGCTGGGAGCGGTTGAAATGTTCCCACAGGGGTTTGAGGCGATGCTCTTGAAACTGCCATCCCAATTCCAAAGCGTCACCGCGTTCCTCCACTTTCAGCCACTCCTCGGCCAGCATGTGACAGAATGACTGCATGGCCTGCAATCGTTCCTGATTGGGCAAGGTGCCGGGCCAGGTCCATTGAACACTCAAGGGGGTTTCACCCCATCCTTGGTGCATCTCTCCCTGGGCGTTTGAAACCCATAATCGCGCCCTGGCTACAACGACTTCGGTGAGCACTTCAGTGCCAAATTTTAAGGGCATTCGGGTCTCAATGGGGAGATAATACAAACTGACTCCACGAATGCGCATGCCGTTGGATGGTCCCATGAGGGGAGGATGCTCCATGCCCTTTGGTTTGGGCAAGGCCTACTTTTTTTGAGTGGGCTAGCGTTTCGTGGGCAGGGAGCTCTCGAGAAAAGGCGCGCGCAAGCGTTGATAAACCCAAGCTTCCAAGGGCCGGACCAGTGGCATCCAGCGACGCAATGGAGAATAAAGCAGGCGAACGCGCAAGATGGACAGGAACATGGTCAAGGAAGATCGGAACAAGGTTTGTGTGACTTTCGAACCTAGCTTGTCGGTCCATTCAGTGGGAGTTTCAATGATCTGATAGCCATGGCTTTTAAGCAGGTAGAGCAAATTGACGTCAAACGCCAGATCCGCAATCATCAAGTCAGGCTGAATCCTCTGCACCGCCTCTTTGCGCATGACCTTGGCCGGGCATTGGGTATCCTTGATCCCCAGCTGGAACAGGCCTTGCACGATCGCATGAAAGACGCGGCTGGCAAATCTTCGTGTCAAGGTTTGTGCCTGGTGGAGTTTCGCGCCTGGAAGCCAACGTGATCCGATCACTGCTGCAGTCCGAGCACTGTTGGCACAGATTTTTAGTAGGTGGAGCATCGCGGCAGGAGGGGTCGCTCCATCCGCATCTGTGTAGCCTATAAAATCTTCCTCCGATTCGAGGCGTAGCCCTTGGATCAATGCACCTCCCTTTCCGATGGGAGCCTTGAATTCCAGAGCACGGATCCTGGGTTCGATGCGGGCATGGTGCTGAACTACTTCCAGGGTGGCATCGCGGCACCCATTCAAGATGACGATGATCTTCCACCGACCCCCATGGTGCTGGGAAAAATACTGGGCATAAGTGGTCAGGGTCTCGCCAATGCGGTCCTGTTCATTGTAAGCAGGTATCAACAAGGTCAAACTCGGCAAGGATCGACCGACGGGGAGATGGTCTTGAGGTGTTGAGCTCATCCTTGGAACAAATAAAAGGGGTTATCGATGCACGCCAGCAAGTACGTCTCGCGGTTTCATGGGGATGTCCATGGGTTCCAGTGTCATAGGTTCGGAGTGGTTCAGAAAACCTCGGCAAGTATCAAAGAAATGTTGTTCCGAGCGTGATTGACGTATGGCATGCAGGAAATGCCCCTGAGGATCGATGCCCAGTCCTATGAAATTAAGATATTTCTTCAAACGGGTTATGTGGGCTTCGTCTGAAACCGTTTTGTATCGCAAAGTATCATAAAGATCCTGGATGTAAGCCAAAACATCCTGACCCGTCGGATAAACGATGGTCTCTCCACTTTGCTCTTGCCTGATCTGGTCAAAAATCCAGGGGTTGCGTATGGCGCCACGCCCAATCATCCATCCCGCTCCCTGAATGTCTTTCTGAACCGTCATGGCATGTTTGGCAGAGTGGATGTTCCCATTCATCAATACCGGAAAGGGCAGGTTTGCAGCTGCCATTCTGATGGATCGATAATCGACTGCAGAGCGATACATTTGCTTCACGGTTCGTCCATGAAGGGTGAGCAAGTCCAGATCATGACGGGCAAACACTTTCATCAGCTGGGGAAATTCATCTGCGGTATCAAAACCCAGACGGGTTTTGACCGAAAAGGGAAGATCGATGGCTTGACGAAGTGCTCCCAGAATAGCGTCGATGCGATCAGGCTCGCGTAAGAGCCCGCCTCCGGCGCATTTTTTGTACACAATGGGAGCCGGGCATCCCAGGTTGAGATCAATGCCAGAAATCGGGTGTCGGGCCAATTCCTTCGCTGTAGCGACGAGGCAGGGGATATCGTTGCCGATCATCTGAGCGATGACTGGCTTTCCTGTTTCGTTTTCATCGATCGAACGCAGAATGAATTGGTCCAGGCGAGAGGTGCTGTGCACACGAAAATATTCGGTGAAGTAAAGGTCCGGGCCGCCTCTGCGATGCATGACCTGCCAGTATTCCAGTGAGGAAACCGCCTGCATGGGTGCCAGAGCCGATACTGGGCGATGGCCACGGATAGCCAATCGATAAACATCGGCAGGCTTTTGGGTTCGTGGTTCCGGTGGAGATGGCAGCATGCTTGGCTCCTTAGCGCGTCTGGCGGATGAAATAAAGAGAACATCCACCAAGAACAAGATTCGGAAACCAGGCCGCAAGCATCGGTGGAAGCGCTCCCCGGGTTCCCAAGGCCAGGCCCAGTCGCATGAGGATGAAATAGCCAAAGCAGATAAAGATGCTGCTAGCGACCCCTGCAAAAACATTGCGCCTGCCTGAGCCAGCTCCAAATGGGATGGCAATCAATACGACGACCAGGCAGGTGAAGGACCATGCGATACGACCATGATATTGGGTCTGGAGTCTTGGGCGCATCTCCGGCGGGATCACTTCGTGGAGATCATAGTAATCGTGGATCTCAGCGAGTGAAATCTGGGCCTCCTTGGCCATCCTCACACTGCTCATTTGGGCGATCTTGATCTCTGTTTTGAATTGTCTCGGCGTTTCTGTGAATTCCGGTTGCGGCAGCACCTCATGAAACCTGTTTTGTAGAACGTCTCCTTGAGGTGTGGTGACCATGAATTGTTCTCGCGCCCGATAAAAAGTCCAGACGCCGTTCGTGTGCCAAGCGGACGCAGCCTCAATTCGGTGTCCTTGCTTTTGGGAATGTTCAAAAATGACATAAGGGGAGACCATCTCGGTCGTTTGCGCGTTGTATCGCTTGATGACCCATTTGCGTCCGTCACGGTGGTTGTGAAAGAATGCTTGATCGTGCCATGCTTCATGCGATGTGGGCTTGCCTTCAGTGCCTTTCTGGTAGGCGGCTATCAGAGCAGCTGAATGCTCAGCACTACGTGCCCCCCATGTTTCATTAAGGAAAAGGAGGGCCAGGCTCAGAAAAACCCCCCAGAAAAAATACGGCGCGCACAAGCGCCACCAGCTGACGCCGGCCGCCCGGATAGCCACCAATTCGTGATGTCTGGATAAATCGGTCAGGGTGTAAAGAAGGGCAAGGAGCAAGGCAATGGGGAAGGTGGTGCTGATGAATTCTGGTAGTTTGATCCAGTAATAATAAACGCAAGCCGTCAATTTCATGCCGGCATCCTGGAAGTCCTCAGCCATGGCCAACCAATCAAAGGAGACCCAGAAAATCAGAAAACCCATCAAGCAGTAGGCAAGAGGAATCATCAACTCACGAGTCAGGTAGCGATCAAGCAGACGCATAAATTAGAGAGATTTTATCTGATCATAAAGTGGGCCGCCACTCAAGCCCTAGCGGGTTGACGCAATAAACGTTTATGGTGTGCATTCATGGTCGAACCGATGTCATGAAACCATGCGCAATGATGAGGGGGAGTGGAAAGGTGTTTTTATTAGAATTCATCCATATGTCCGATCGCGCGTTGGGTGGCTAGGCCTGGTTTTTCTGGCAGTTGCTGTCGCTGAGGCATCTGAGGATGCACTCCTGGACGATTTGCAGGAGCGGACTTTGCGGTGGTTTCTGGATTTTTCCGCACCTCCACATGGGCTGACCCTGGATCGCGCTCCCCATGAAAATGGTTTCTCCAGTGTTGCCGCTGTCGGTTTTACACTGACAAGCTATGCTGTTGGCGTTGACAGAGGGTGCCTGTCGCGTGTCAATGCTGTTGAACGCACCCTGACCACACTGCGATTTTTTGATCGATCCCCTCAGATTGACCATCGATCAAACACTTCGGGTTATCGCGGTTTTTATTATCACTTCATCGACCCTGAAAACGGCTTTCGTTATCGACAGGTGGAACTATCGACAATCGATACGGCGTTGTTGATGGCCGGTGCGATCTTTGCGGGTGAATATTATCAGTCCAGCGATCCGAAGGGGCAGGAAATCCGCCAATTGGCCGAACGGCTTTACCGAAGGGTTGATTGGCATTGGATGCATCAGGATCAAGGCCTGATCGGGCATGGATGGAAACCCGAATCGGGGAGGCTCAAACATGCGTATGGAGGTTACAATGAGGCTATGTTGCTTTATGTGTTAGCGCTGGGAAGTCCTACGTATGCCGTCACGGAAAGCGCCTGGGACCATTTCATGAGCACTTGCCAGTTGGGGTCTTTTCAAGGTCTGAACTTTGTCCAGTTTTCACCCCTGTCCGGTCATCAGTATTCCCATGTCTGGATTGATTTTTGCCAAATAACGGAAGACTACATGAAGGAAAAGGGGGTGGACTGGTTCGAAAATGCGCGACACGCGACCCTTGCCCAGGCCTCCTGCGGTCGCGAAAATCCCCAAAAATGGAGGGATTACGGAAAGTATGTTTGGGGCTGGATTGCTTGTGATGGACCTTTCAATGGGTCATTCACTTATCTCGGACAGAAACGTCGATTTTGGACCTATATGGCTCGGGGAGTTTCGGCTCTGGAGCTCCGTGACGACGGAACCGTGGCCTCCACGGCTGCGGGTGGGAGCCTGCCCTTTGCCCTGGATCGGGTCATCCCCACTCTTGAGTATATGAAGCTGCATTATGGTGAGGACCTTTACACCCCGCATGGATTTGTGGATGCCTTCAACCCGTCATTGGATGTGGATGGGCTTGAGTTTCAATATGGGCGCAGGTTGCCCGGCAAAGGCTGGTTTGATGATGAGCACTTGGGAATCGATCAAGGCCCCATATTGCTCATGGCTGAAAATCATCGTAGTGAACTCATCTGGAATGTTATGAAACGGAGTCCCTATATTCTTAGAGGGCTGAGACGAGCCGGTTTCACTGGTGGATGGCTTGAAGATGTGTAAGAGCCTGCCATTTGATCCTCAGGGATACTGGAACTATCCGAAATCACTGAGCGGCACATTGATCATGTAAAGACTGTGGCCAGTTCTTTGTCAGGAAGCGAAAGACCCATTTTTGATTCGATTTGAGGCGGTGGTAAGCCTTGTGAATATCCAAAATCATGGTGATGCGGCGATTGGGGCAATTGAGTTCTCCAACATCATGAGTGGCCACCGGCTCAAAACCCATCACACGGGTATGAAAGTCATATGGACTGTGTTTTTCGCCCTCGAAAATATCAGTAACATAATGCGAATAGCCTCGTTCGATCGTATCCTGGCTAGCTGCGCGCATTAGCGCTGCGACCACCAACACCATGGAGCGATAGGCAGGGATCACCGCAAAGCGCCCAATTTCTGCAATTTTGTGATCCTTGACAAAAGATTCGACATCAAGCCCATTTTCCAACTTTTCAAAACCGTATTCCTTGTAAAGTTCTAATGGTGGATTGTAGAGAACGCGCAGGACACCCACAGGGACATCGGTATCCTGCGTGATAAACCAGGAAATGTCCACCCTGCTGAGGTCCGTTAACGGAAAAAATGCTTCAGCACTCCCGATCCAGTTTTTTTCCTCAGCATAGGTCTCCTTCAGAACCTTGACGGCCGCTTCACGTTGCTCGGGTCGGGTAATACGCGCCACCTGAATGTTTTTGGAAAGGGAACGTTTCATGGGCGACGTGGTTCCGAATTCGTCCAGATTTTTTTGGATAAACTAGCAAGGCGTTGCATGATGGAAGCGTGATGTTGGTGAATATCCTTCAAGCCTATGTCATGGGGCAAGCGCGGCGGATGTATGGGTGGAGAAAACTCGACTGAAAAGGGTACCCCTTCAGGTATTTTCTTATAACTTTCCTTGGATGGGAAGGTCAATCCAGCGGTCACGACGGGAATTCCCGTTTTCAGAGACAACTGGGCAGCACCTGTATATCCTTTGAGTAATTTTGTGGGGTGTCGATTGGTGGTGCCTTCAGGGAAAATTCCGATGGATTTCCCGGATTCGAGCGTTTTTCTCGCTCGAGATACGCTACTTTGTCGACTGGTGAAAAGGGGTTTGAATACGTTGAGAAATTTCGGTTTGGCAGGTTTTCGCGAGACGGTAATAACCTGTCCGTAGTGGTAGAAAAACCAAACTCCAGGTACCAGGCAGAAGTTCCAATCTGCTAAAAAATGGACCACCTGGCCGCCGCGCAGGTAGCAGAGCAATGCTGGGATGTAGATCGCCTCGAGTTTTTGGCTGTGATTAAGCACCAGGATGAAAGGATCGTGATCGGGTTGGATGTGCTCGGCCCCCTGGCAAGAAACCAATTTGCGACCCGCGAGGCTCAAGGTGCTTCGGATCAGAAAGCGCAAAGGCCCACTCGGACTCTGATTCAGAGGCGCTTTCCAAATGTTTTTCAGGGAAAGGGGCCCCCGAATGGAATGAATATCCATATTCAAGCGTTTTTTACTGCATGGGCAGCTCAATCTTGATGGGTTTTTGTTCGCGATAGGATTGCTCGACTGCATCGCAAAGTTGGTGGCTCGTGCGCACATCCTGCTCCGTGATGGGGCATTGGGAGGGTTCTTTGAGAGTCCTTGGGAAAGCCCTTAGCTCCTCCACATAGGCCTCACGGTAACGACTTGGGAAAGAATGTTCGATTTTTGGGCGTCCTATGCGTTCCGCATTGGAGAGCACGGTTGATGTCGCGCTTCGATTTTCAGCCTGCAGCATACCTTTGTCTTCAAAGGCTTCGATGCGCTGATCGTATCCGTAAGTTGCCAAACGGTTGACGTCTATGGTCGCAAGCAAACCACTTTTGTGTTTTAAAGTCACAAGCACATTGTCGAGGTCGTTGATGGCCTGGATTTCGGGCACAAAGTTGCTACCAACCGCGTAGACCTCGACAGGGTCCTCGTGTGTAATGAATCTGAGCATGTCCAGGTCGTGGACAATGCAATCGTGAAAAATACCATGAGTGGTCTTGAGGTATTCCAGCGTCGGTAGAGGAGAATCGCGTGATGTGATTCTTACCAGCATGGGCCGGCCAATGGAGCCGGCCACCACTTGGGCTGCAAGATTTGAAAAGGTTGGGTCAAATCGGCGGTTGAAGCCAACCATCAACGGGCACTGAACTATTTCGGCCAGTGCGTAGCATTCGCGAATCTGTTTCAGGATTTCCCCCAGTGGCTTTTCGGTGAAAACAGCTTTCCCTGCTTCGAGGGCTTTAAGGATTTGGGGATAATTCGCACCCGTCGGTGTGGCAATGATAACCCCATGGATGGTGGGACCACTCAAAGCCAGAGAGAAGTCGTTTGAACCCGGGCAGCCATGGGCCGTGGCGATTTGTTCCGCAAGGCCTTGGTCCGCATCGACCACATATCCCAGCTCGAGTTCAGCAAGCTGACGGATGCTCTGAAGGTGAAACTGTCCAGCCCTGCCCAAGCCGACCAATGCGAGGCGAAAGTGATCCATGACGATAGATTTAGCAGATCAGGCCCCCTATGCCACCCTATAGCGACAGAAAACCTCGTGCAGAGGCTTTCTGAAAGGTCTGAGGGCAAAAGGTGCTAGGGCGTGGAAGGCTCGATCACTTGATCTGGCTTTGCGTCTTGATATTCGAGATGATCCATCAAGATTATTTGGCCATTCTCGCGCTGACTGAGAAATAAGGATTCTCCCCGAGAAGACAGTTTGAAATTGGCGTGAAGCCCACTGGGAGCTTTCCCATCTTCATCGGCCCATATCAACAGTTTCTCGCCGGGTGCGAGCATCTTGCCTGCAGGAAAAGCCCATTTCAATGGCCGCTGGCCATCGTCACTGAGAAATATGTTGGATAAATCCACCGTGGTTGATCCGAGGTTTGCGCATTCGATCCAATCGTCATAGTCACCCTGTGGATCTGCTTTGAACGTATGGTTTATGGCCATGAGGCGAGTGATGGAAAGTCCATGCCCCTGAGGCTTGGATGAAGGCAGAGCCTTAATGCTCAAAGGTTGAAAAGAAGCGGTTTGAGGGAAAAACATGGATCCGCCCTGGTTAGGCTTTCCGCGTGCTTCGAGATAGTAATACACGGTCTGGCCTGGGCTCAGGTTTTCAAGTTGTGCCTCAAATCGACCCTGACCGATCGATTGCATGGGCTGATCTTTAAATGGCTCTAAAGGTTCGTTCTTGGTGTAAAGCACCAATTGGTCCAAGTGATCGTCGCTGGATTTCAGGGTGGCGGTCAGCTTGGTTTGGAGCAGAAGGCGTCCCAAGGGATTGTGCTGCACCGTTACCGGAGCGATTTTTACCGTCTCAAACTCTGGGGTTGGCAGGTTGGTTTCCGGATGGTTTCGGAGGTAAGCGCCACGCTCTTCAATGAATTCTTTCAACCCGGGAGCCCTACCACCAGGGCCTTCACCCCTGACGGATTGAGTCAAACCTTGGAGGAATTGCTCAAAGGTTTCTCCGCCGGGTTGCTTGGTTTCACGCTGAATGTCCTGATCAATCAGTTTTCGGTATTGCTCTACCAGCGGTTCGAATTTGTTCCAGGTCAACCATTCCCGTGTAATCGTACGGACATGAGCAAGATACCTCATACGCAAGTTGGGGTTTTTCAGCAATCGCAACAAGGGCTTGTTGCTGTCCTCCATACCAAAGAGTGGATCCAGTTCAACCCCACGTATATTGCCTCTGAAGCCAGGTCCTCCAGGCAGGCGAAAGGTTTCATTGTTGTCGTGCGCAATCATGTGAAAACGACCCCGCGGATCCTGGTAAAAATTGAAATCACTGGCTCGCACCCAGTAGCCATCGGCATCGATCAACACATTTTCAAGGGCCAAAAACCACAGAGCTCCATCCACGTTCAGAAATGACTCCAAGGTTTTGTCCAAGGTTTCAATGGGCGCCTCTGCCAATGCCTTTGCAAAGCGAATGTAGTGATTCCATGCAGGTAATGGATCTTCTAAATCTGTCTTTAGTTCATAGAAACCGGTGTAATCTGTCTGGCGGTCGCCAAGGTAGGCCATGCCGTTGCCCGCTCTGGGATCGGCTGGTTTTTTCCAGCGGGTACCTTTGGCCGTCTCAAAGGTTTCCACGAGGAAAATGGTGTCAAATTGCTGGGAGTTAACATAAATACCCCACAATTCGCCGTTGATGACAACGCGTAAATGATGGGCCTTGAGTGTGGGTTGATAGTCCTTGGAAACGTGGCTGAAGAGTATCTCCCTCATCACGGTTGGATCGGTGTGTGCATTCAGTAGATTCAGGGTCTTGTATCCCTGAAGAGTCTGTTTGCTGTCTGAGTAATTGATACTGATGTTGAGAGATTTTTTTCTCCCAGGGGCCACCATGCTGGTGGAAGTGTTGCCCCGGTAGCGTACGCCGACTTCTGGAATCGTCCAATCGTCCAACTGAAGGCGTGCCGGTATTTCGACATCGGTGCGGTAAAATGCACTCAGTTCGGCTTCCCAGTCATCGGAATCAAATTCCAGGAACAGAGTTTTCAGGACACTGTTGTCATAAAGAGACTTGTTGCCATAATGCTCAACTTTTTCTGGAAGGATTTGCAAACCTGCTTGGGGCGGCGGCTCTGTGCCATTGGTGCGTCGTCTAGGGCCGCGCACCGGTCGAGGATTGGCTCGAAGTTCCTGGCGGGCAGCTGTTCGCTCGTCCTTGTTGAGCTTTCCATCGCCATCCAGGTCAAATTGGCGTGTGAGGGATTCTGGCTCCTCGGGAAGGGCAGGTGAAATGCCTCCGGGTCCAAAACCATTGGGGCCACCCAATCCGGGTGCCAACGTCGGAGGGTCCTCCTCTCTATTCTCGCTTCTTTCCTTGGCGCCGGAACGTTCGGATACAGCTTGTATCATGCTGACCCGCTCCTCAGCTGACAATTTGCCATCACCATCTTTGTCGAACTCCTTAATGAGCTCCGCTTGTTGACCCCATAACGGCAGTCCGGAGGCTAGGAGGATTCCGAGGATTGAGTAAGCCATGCGTGGCACGTGCATGATAGATGGTGGGTGATGGGAGGATGGGTTGGATAGGAGCATGCGCAAGGGGACCATAATTCTTTTTCCAAGCCTTTGCCTGGACGGGAGCATAGATGCCCAAAACATCCTGAAAGTTACAAAAAACTCCCAGTAATCGATCACTTTGATTGTCTCCTGAAGACGTTCATGCGAGAAACCATGCGTTTGTTCCAAGTTGGTAACCTTGTTTCAGCAAATGAGCCAGGATCTTTTCCCGAGCACCTTGGGCCCCGACGGCGATAAGGAGACACTCGGGTGGAGTTGAGAGAGCTTTGAGATAAGTGGGGTCACTCATAGGAATGCCATGAAGTCGCTGACCAATTTTTCGGGGGTCCACATCAATAATACAGTCGATCGAACGATTCTGGCTCAGGAGCCACCTTATCCACGGTTTTCCGGTCTGGCCAGCTCCCCAGAATACGACGCGGTTTTGGTTTTTTAGAGGTCCACGGAGAAGATGGTGTCGTTTGCATGCATCAAAGGAAGAGACCTCATAGCGCTGATCGTTACGGGTGGCACGTTCGGGATGATCGCGCCAGAACAAAATGGTTTCTTCAACTTTACCGGTTTTGAGTGAGGGATCCTGGGTGACATTGAGGAAAAAGTCGTAATCTTCGGGGAAGGGGCCTTGAACACACCCTCGCTCGAACCATTTCCGGTGGCCGAACAGCGTGGGGTTGACGATGGGCAGTTCGACAAAGCGCTGGGCCATGATGGAGGCATGGTCATTGAGGTGATTGAGCCAGTCTTGGTAGCGCTTCATGCTTTTCACGGGTTTGCCTTCCATATCCACGATCGAGACACCCCCACCGATGAGGCCGCAGCCCTGGTCTTGTAAAAAGCGCCATTGAGCGGAAAGTCGGTTCGGTGTCGCAATGTCATCGGCATCCATGCGGGCCAGCCAAGTGCCTCGTGCTTCACGGACGGCCCGATTGTGAGCGTGGGCAACACCCTGATGGGCCTGCTGGATGATTCGGAGTCTGGAATCTTGGATGCTCTTGGCAGCGCGGAAGGTGTCGTCTTCTGATCCATCATCTACCACGATGCATTCCAGGTTGGGGTAATCCCCATCAAGAATCGAACGTATGGCTGGTAGGATGGTCGATGCTGCATTGAAGGCTGGTAAAAGGACTGAGACGAGGGGCGAAGAAGTAAGTTCCAATGCAGGCATAGGGATTCGTGGCTAGGAGGCACCCGCTAGAAGCGGGGCGTCATTGGAATTTTGGAATGTCGGTTTCTGGGAAGCGCTCCTTAATGGTCTGTCTGATCCGCTGAGCATCCTGGGGTTGAAGAAGTCGGCGATGAACGCGTCGATCCACGCCATCCATGAGACACAGCCAATCATCCAACGAAGGGCGCAGGATTCTTTCCCAGGAATCGAAACGCTTTTCGCGGTCGTAAAAGCGCCATTGGTTTCCGACCTTCTTGGCATAGGCCTGTCGGCGCCTTCCATCTTCGAACGTTCCTTTCCAGCTGATCTCTCCTTTTGCCATTCAGAGGAAGAGTTTAGCCTTGAATCCCCAGAATTCCAACCATGATTCAGTATTTGTCTTTTGACTCAGGATCCCAGTTTAACCAACCTGTTTGCATGAACGATAAGTGGATCAGGGGCCGATGTTGGAAGGGGGTTATGGTGGTAATCATCAGTTGGCTGTGGGGTGCTGGGTGCACTCAGGAAACTCAAAATCAGTGGAGCCGAGCCGTTCAGAATTGGACGGGTACCGATGGTGTGCTTGAAATATACGCAGGAGAAGTCCTGGTAAGAAGGTTCATTCACATCGATAAGCTAAGTACGGCTCAATCCACTCAAGGGACTGTTGTTCAGAGACCCTATCGTTATGGCTATGGCGTTTTGGATGCAAATTTGAATTTCAGCGCAGACGCGGGTGAGAAAAAAGTTTACTTCGAATTCAGTGACTATTCGACCAGCTATGTGTTTTTTGAAAATCCCCAGCCATGAGGGAAGTGAAAAACTTTCTTTCCCAACCCGTTCCAGAGCTTTAACCTCCTCGCTTTTGACAAGCATAGACGTCAACGACTGAAGTTTACAACCATATGGGAGCTGAGATTACTGATGCCAAAGCGCTGGATGCCCCAGCCTTAAAACCCTTGAAACTGGCTAACCGACTTGCTGGTCGGCCGGAACGCCCTCCAACTTATGGAACTACCATTCAGAGTTCCGATGGTCAGGAAGTCGTTCTGGGAGATCCTCGTGCGACCCGAGCTTTGGTGGCGCTCATGAACGTTCATGCCGTCAACGGAGGAGCTGCCTGCCACTGGGGAGGACCCGCCGCTTTGGCCGAAATCATGGCCGCGACCCATGGTCTGATGTTTGCCCAGCAAGACCGTCCCTGGTATGAGGCTTTTCACTTTGTCAACGATGCGGGGCACACGGAAAACGGCGTTTATGCCCTGAGAGCCAATCTTGGGTTTGATCGAATGACCTTCGAGGACTTGAAGGGTTTTCGTTCTATTGAAAGCAAGCTTACCGGGCACGGGGAGTCTCACTTGAATCCCGAGGGCGTTTTGCTCAGCAACGGCCCGCTTAGCTCGGCTGTCGGTCAGAGCCAGGGACTGGCCATGGCAGACAAAACGGCTGGGAACGACCGTGTGACCCTTTTGGTGCTCTCCGATGGGGCCTCCATGGAAGGGGAAGCCAAGGAAGCGTTTTCTGCCATTCCTGGCCTGGCAGCCAAGGGCAAGGTGAATCCGTTTGTGATGATCCTTTCGGACAATCAGACCAAGCTCTCCGGTCGTATCCCCGATGATTCCTTTGACATGGCTCCCACGTTCAATGCCATGGAAACCTTGGGCTGGCAGGTAATCGACGTTCAGGAAGGCCACGACTTACAAACAGTTTATCGAGCCATTGAACAGGCAATAGGCACGGCTCGCGGAAACGACCATCAACCTGTGTTGGTGCGCGTCAGAACGGTCAAGGGTTACGGCGTGAAGGCCACGGAGGAAAACGCCAGCGGCGGTCATGGTTTTCCTCTCAAAGGCGGGGAAAAAATCGTTGAATTTGTGAGTGAAATCTTTGGAGGCGAAGTGCCTGAGGCCTTGATGAACTGGGCCCAGGAATTGCGCAGCCAGTGGGAAGCTCAGGAGGCTGCCAAGGCTGCTGCCAAAGGCACTTCTCCATCGGTCAAGAAGGATAAGATTCAGAGTGGGCTTGCCCAGGCAGCCATTAAGGCAGCTCAGGAAGGGTATCCGGTCTTTTCGGTTTCAAGTGATGTCCAGGGATCGACAGGTATTGCTTCCTTCCAGAAAAGCTTTCCCGATCGTTTTGTCGAAGTGGGGATTGCTGAGTCCAACATGGTCTCTGTTGGAGCCGGTTATGCCAAAATAGGTTTTATTCCGATCGTTGATACTTTTGGGCAATTTGGTGTGACCAAGGGAAACCTTCCTCTCACCATGGCAGCTCTTTCGCAAGCTCCTGTGATTGCCATCTTTTCCCATGTTGGATTTCAGGATGCCGCGGATGGTGCGAGCCATCAGGCAACCACTTATTTTGCGGCCATCAGCTCCATCCCCCACACGGTGGTCATTGCGCCTTCCTGCTCCGGTGAGGCTCATGCCTTGATGCACGCAGCCATCAAGAAGTATGCTGAAGATCGCCAAGCAGGCAGGGATGGCGAGTCTTATGTATTTTTTGTGGGTCGGGAAAATTATCCGATCCATTGGATTGATGGCGCCACCTATCCTTGGGGACGTAGCCAGGTGATTCGCGAAGGCGCTGACGTGGTGTTGGTAGGGTGTGGGCCTTTGTTGAGCAAAGCCGTTCAGGCAGGTGAATTGCTCGCAGAGAAGGGCGTCTCAGCAACGGTCATTAGTAATCCTTTCGTCAATCGTGTCGATCTGGAAACGATCACTCCATGGGTAGAAAAAGCACAAGGGCGTGTGGTAACCATCGAAGATCATCAAGTGGTATGCGGCATGGGCGCGCAATTGTCTCATGCCCTTTCTGCTCAGGGCACTCGCCATCAGGTCACCACCCTTGGTATTGGAGGTGGTTTCGGGCAATCCGCCTACATGGCTGAATATTTGTATGAACGCCACGGCTTGACCGCAAAGGATATGGCAGGTGCGGCTCAAAAACTCCTTGATTGACTTCCTCTCATGGAAGGGTAGGTAATCAACGCGACTCCGATTACATCATTATGAATTTATCTAAAGGTTATTTCATCGGTTTATATCTTGGCAATGTGCTGAGTCTTTGGTCGGCAGATCTAGAATATCCACCGGAATCTGCTTTCAAACGAGTCGTCCTGGCAGACAATCCTGACAAGGATCCCAACGGCATCGTCGATCCC
Source organism: uncultured Verrucomicrobiota bacterium (assembly GCA_902560705.1). Taxonomy (GTDB): domain Bacteria; phylum Verrucomicrobiota; class Verrucomicrobiia; order Limisphaerales; family AAA164-E04; genus UBA7971. The sequence continues at coordinate 9,199 of CACEMW010000028.1, read as the reverse complement.
ATGGAATTGTCCATTGCCAAGGACGGACGGGTGTTCTTTGCTGAGCGCCGAGGAAAAATCAAATATTGGAGCCCTGAATCTGGCAAGGTGCACTGGGTCGGGGATGTTCCAGTGTTCACAGGGCTTGAGGATGGTCTGCTGGGTATGACCTTGGATCCCAATTTTACCGATAATGGATGGATTTATCTGTTTCATTCTCCACCGGATCTTGAGGAGAATCACGTTTCACGATTCACGATCTTAGACGACAAATTGGATCTTTCCAGTGTCAAAACCTTGATTCGAATCAAAACGCAGCGCAAGGAGTGTTGCCATTCAGGTGGCTCTCTCAATTTTGATGCGTCGGGTCATCTATATGCTTCCGTCGGGGATAATACCAACCCCTTTGCCTCCGATGGATTCAGCCCAAGTGATGAACAGGAAGGACGCTCTCCTTGGGATGCTCAAAAGAGTTCTGCCAACATGAATGACTTGCGCGGGAAAATCCTGAGAGTAACGCCTCTGGCCGATGGGAGTGTTGCCATTCCTGATGGTAATTTGTTTCCCAAGGATGGGAGTCAGGGTCGCCCGGAAATCTACGTCATGGGTAACCGCAACCCTTACCGTATTTCCATCGATCCGCGCACTGGCTATCTTTACTGGGGAGAAGTCGGGCCAGACGCCGGGAACCTTAATCCAAAGAGAGGGCCAGCCGGTTTTGATGAAATCAATCAAGCGCGTCAGGCGGGGTTTTTTGGGTGGCCTTATTTCATTGCCAATAACAAAGCTTACGTGCGCTACGATTTTGGTGGTAAGGAATCCTTGGAGCCCTGGGACGCTGCCCAGCCTGTGAATCTGTCCCCCAACAACACAGGTGGCAAGCATTTGCCGGCTGCCCAGTCCGCTTTCATCTACTACCCACATTCACTCTCTGCACGCTTCCCGGCGGTGAATGCTGGCGGGGGTCGCACGGCGATGGCGGGTCCGGTATATTATTATGACGAGGAACAGAAATCGCCCCATCGCCTGCCATCTGTCTACGACCACCACTTGTTTATCTATGAGTGGTCTCGCAATTGGATCATTGCCGTTCGAATGGACGAAGATGAAAAAATTGCCAATCCGCGAAAAGATCTTCACCGTTTTCTGCCGGGCATGACTTTCAAACGCCCCATGGACATGGAGTTGGGCCCGGATGGTTGTCTTTATCTTATCCAGTGGGGAACCCAATGGGGGGATAATAACGATACCCAGTTGATCCGGCTGGAGTTTCACGGCAACGCCAACGCTGGCTAGTCCCTGCTACCGCTTTTTCATGGCGCAGGGTTTCGATCATTTGCTCGACGCTACCATCACTCACCTCGAGGCGTTGAAGGCAGAGGGTGCGCGTAGCGTGCCCTTCTCCAATGAAAGTGTTCAGATCCTGCGCGAAATGCTGCGGGAACAGCGAGAACGTGCTGAACCAGCCCAATCCAGCCAGCCATTCTCTCAGAAGCCCATAACTCGTGAAACCCTTTCGCGCAAAGAGAGCTTGGTCGTTTCCGATTCAGGAAAAGCCCAGGCTGCTGATTTGGTGGGTACGGCCGCCGATTGGCCGAAGCTGAATGCAGAAGAAAAATTAACAGCCATGCGAGAGTTGGCGTCTCGGGCAGGCGCTTGCACAAAGTGTTCTCACCTCGTCAAGAGTCGTTCGCAGGTCGTTTTTGGAGTCGGGTCTCTGGATGCGGAAATCATGTATGTCGGGGAAGCTCCCGGGCTGGATGAAGATCGACAAGGGGAGCCGTTTGTTGGAAAAGCGGGCCAATTGTTGACCAAAATCATCCAGACGATGGGCTCGAGCCGTGAAAAGGTCTACATTGCCAATGTGCTCAAATGCCGGCCAGATACCCCCGGACAAACGTATGGAAATCGCAAGCCCACTCCATTGGAAATGCAGACTTGTTGGCCGTATTTGCTGGAGCAAATCAAATGCATTCGCCCCAAAGTCATCGTAGCTCTTGGTACGACAGCCGTGGAAGGTCTGTTAGGGAAAAAAACAGTGGGGATCACTCGGCTACGCGGAAAGTTCGACGACTTCAGGGGTATCCCCCTCATGCCGACCTATCACCCCTCCTATGTGCTGCGGAATCCAGCCAATCGAATCAAGCGGCAAATATGGGAAGACATGCTTTCTGTGATGCGGCTACTCAATTATCCTGTCACATCACAGCAGGAGAATTACTTTACATCTTAATTTTTGACACTCATGCCACGAATCCGTTCTCTTAGAGCTTCGCAACTCATGCATTCATGTTCCGCCAAGGAACTCCCTTTTCGAACGACGAATGAACTCAAGCCAATCAAGGGTTTGGTGGGGCAGTCTCAGGCGACCGAAGCGCTTCAGTTTGGGGTAGATATTCATTCGGAAGGTTACAATTTATTTGTCCTTGGGCCTGCCGGCTATGGTCGTCATTCAGGGGTGAAGGGCTACTTGGATACCCTTGCGAAGAAAAAGCCGGTCCCTCCCGATCTGTGTTACGTCAACCATTTCAAGGATACGTACAAACCGTGCCTGCTGAGGTTGCCCGCTGGCATGGGGCATCGACTGGTTGAGGCGATGGATCGGCTGGTGGAGGATTTTCGCAACAGCGTGCCTGCTGCTTTTGAGAATGATAAGTATCGGATGCGACGCCAGGAGATTGAACACGAAGTCGCCGAGCTGCAGGACAAGGCGTTGGAAGCGATCAAGCAGCGAGCCAAAAAACGTCATATTAATTTGATTCAAACTCCCAGTGGGATCGCATTGTCTCCCACCAAGAATGGGGAAATTCTGGATCAGGACGCCTTTCGGAAACTCCCGGAAAGGGAGCGCAAGAAGATTCAGCGAGACATGGTCGTATTGCAAGCTGACATCGAGAAAATCATCCATCAGGTGCCCCGTATTCGGCGGGCGACTCAGCGTAAAGTCAAAGACCTCAATCAAAGTGTCACTCGAGCCGCGGTCATCGGTCTGGTGGAGGATGTTAAGAGTGATTTTCAGGACCAGCCTGCGGTTCTGGATTATCTGAACCGAGTCTTGGAAGACGTGGTGGAATTTGCCGAGGAGTTGTTTCTTTCTAAAGAAGCATCAGGTGGGGTTCAAGGGGGTGGGCAGGTGGACGAGGCTCCAGCTTTCAACCTGACGCGTTACCGGGTCAATCTTCTGGTTGATCATCGTTCATCCAAGGGGTGCCCCGTGTTGTACGAGGACAATCCTTGCTACAATAATCTTTTGGGGAGAGTCGAGCACCTTTCCCATATGGGGACCTTGCTGACTGATTTTACTCTGATCAAACCGGGGATGTTGCACCAAGCCAACGGGGGTTATCTGGTGATCGATGCGATGCAACTACTGCAGCAGCCTTTTGCTTGGGATTCTCTCAAGCGGTGCCTGCGGTCGCGTGAAATTCGGATTGAGTCATTGGGTCAGTCTCTGAGTTTGGTCAGTACGGTATCCCTGGAGCCTGAGCCCATACCGTTGGATATCAAAATCGTTTTGGTGGGTGATCGTATGCTCTATTACCTGCTTCATGATCTGGACCCAGAGTTTTCAAAGTTTTTCAAGGTGGCTGTCGATTTTTCCGATCAGATGGATCGCACGACCAAAAATATCGGACTCTACGCGCGTCTCATTGCCACCCTGATTCAGAAAAAGAAGTTGCTGGCCTTTGATCGATCTGCGGTAGCCCGGGTGGTGGAGGAGAGTTCCAGAATGGTGGAGGATGCAGAAAAATTGAGCATGGAAATTAGGTGTATCGCTGATTTGCTTCAAGAGTCGCATCACTGGGCCAAAAACAAGGGCTCGAGATTGGTCCGCGCCAGCCATGTGGACCAGGCCTTAGCGCATCAGCAGCGTCGTCTGGGGCGTGTTCCAGATCGTTGGCGAGAGGAGACGCTGCGCGGATCTTTCCACATCGCCACCACTGGCACCTGTGTTGGGCAGATCAATGGTCTCTCGGTCATTCAGCTCGGGGGGCATGCTTTTGGTCATCCGGGTCGCATCACAGCCCAAGTGCGCATGGGAGGAGGTGAAGTGGTGGATATTGAGCGTGAGGTGGATCTTGGAGGCCCCTTGCATTCCAAGGGGATGATGATTCTTTCGGGTTATCTCATGGGTCAATATGTTCCCGATAAGCCTCTCTCTCTCTCTGCAAGTATTGTTTTTGAGCAATCCTATCATGGAGTGGATGGGGACAGCGCTTCTTCTGCCGAACTCTATGCCTTGCTTTCAGCCCTTGCCCAGGTGCCCATACGGCAATCCCTTGCCGTCACCGGTGCACTAAGTCAGCTCGGAGAGGTGCAGGCTATTGGTGGAGTCAATGAGAAGATTGAGGGTTTCTTCGAACTCTGCGACGCGAGGGGTCTGACGGGCGAACAAGGGGTGCTGATTCCCGAAAGTAATGTGAAGAATCTCATGTTGCGCCAATCGGTCGTCGATGCCGTGCGTCAGGGGAAATTCCACATTTACCCGATTCAAGATGTGCATCAGGGCATCGAGTGCCTGACGGGCCTGCGCGCTGGTCAGCGAGGTGCCAATGGAAGGTTTCCAAAGAATACCCTTAACGGACTGGTGGAACAGCGGTTGATTGATTTTGCGGAAAAATCTCGATCGTTTCATGCCAATGATGGGAAGGAGGAGAAAAAATGAGTCTCGAACGATTTCTGCTGGTCGCTCTGGACACCTCTTCCCAAAGCCTTGCGGCGCTGGAAATGGCGATGGAATGTGCCACCATGAGTGGCTACGGTCTCAAGGGTATCTATGTGGAGGAATCTCATCTTTCTCAAGCCAGTGCGACTTCGGTCTCCCTTGAGGTGGAACTTTCAACGTCTCACAGTCGTCGTTTCTCCTGCGAGCGACTTGAGAGCGTGCATCGAGCTCAGTCAACGCATGCACGGCAAGCTCTTGAAATGGCCGCTGATCGGCGGCGCATCGAATGGGAGTTTGATGTGATTCCTGGCAATGCAGCGCAGGTCATCCAGGCCGAGGGCGCTGGAGCGGACATGATCCTGATGGGCGATCGCAGTGCTAATTGGTCCAACCAACCTGGCTTCGGAACAACTTCCTGGCATTTGATGACTCGGCATAAGCGAAGTTTGTTCATTGCCAGAAAAGCCAAGTCGCTGGTGTTTCCCCTGACCGTTGTTTGCCAAGGCTTTGAATCAAGCAAGGATGTGATTGAGCATGCCTTTCTTTTGGGGCAAATGTGTCATCACTATGTTCATGTGGTCTATCTGCCGGGGAAACATGCGGACGAGGAGATGGCTTTACGCCATTGGCTTACACAGATCAGCGAAGCCAAAGGGGTGATTTTTAGAGTGCATGTGATTTCTCCAGTTAGCCGAATGCATTTGGTGGGTTTTCTCGAGGCCTTCAAACCAGGCACTCTCATCCTTCCTGATTTGGCCTGGTTCCGGCAAAAAATGTTCCTCAAATCGGTTCAGCACTTGGACAGTTCCATTCTGTTTTTCCGTCCTCAAAGTGGGGAGGAATCCAGCTCAGGCAGAGAGCAAGACCAGATGGCCACGACAACGCATTCAGAGGCTTGACGATGGCGCTTTGGGCTCAATAAACGTTGCCCTGGTCGTGATTTGGGGCTAGTTTTGATATGTAATGTATCTTGGTTCCAAGCCTCTCAATATATTACGTAATCACAAGCACACATGCCTTGTCTGGTCTTTGGTGTGCGTCATTTGTTTCCACGTCTCCATCCTTGGTGGTGAACCCTCTCTCACCTTCGAGCGAGATGTCCGCCCCATCTTCAAGGCCATGTGTTTCCACTGTCACGGCGAGGACGATCACAGGGAAGGGGGGCTGGATCTAAGGTTGGTCAGACTCATGAAAGTAGGAGGCGATGAGGGGCCAGCCATCGTGCCTGGAAGTGCCGATACAAGCCTTTTGTGGCATCGCATTTCCGAGGATGAAATGCCCGAGGGCGAGACCAAACTCACACCTGCCGAAAAATCCGTGATCCATGATTGGATCAACGCTGGGGCTGTAACGGCTCGACCTGAGCCTGACAATGTTGAAGATGCCAGGTTTACGGAGGAAGAAGTCAACCACTGGTCGTTCAAGAAACTTCCCCATCAACCGGTTCCCGAAAGGGTGGAAGGGCTTGCATCGGATAGCCCTATCGATTCCTTCATCCATGAAAAACTGACAGACTATCAACTCACTCCGGCCCAAATGGCAGATCGTGCGACGCTGATAAGGCGTTTGAGTTTTGATTTGCGTGGCTTGCCCCCATCGGAAGAGGAACTCCGCGCTTTCACTGAGGACACCCGGCAGGACCCTTGGTCACCTTTGGTAGATCAAATGCTTGCTTCTCCCCATTTTGGGGAACGTTGGGGGCGGCACTGGCTGGATCTTGCGGGTTTTGCAGAAAGTGATGGTGGCTCTCTCAATGATCCGGAAAGACCCTATGCATGGCGTTATCGCGACTATGTCGTGGAGAGTCTCAATGCCAATCTGCCCATCGATCGGTTTTTCCAGGAGCAACTCGCCGGAGATGAAATGATTCAGGGATCGGTAGATCCTGTGAACGCCGAGCATCAAAGGTTGCTTTCGGCCACTGGCTTTCTATTGATGGCACCCGATGCCACGCGCGTTTCCAATACTTTGGAAGATCGCAACAATGCGGCTGCCGAAGTGGTCAAGGTGGTGAGTTCCTCCATGCTGGGTTTGACAGTGGGTTGCGCACAGTGCCATGACCACAAATATGACCCCATTGGGATCGATGATTACTATCGTTTTCGAGCGGTTTTTGACCCGATCCTCCCTCTGGAATCCTGGAAGACCCACGATAGTCAACTGTTCGATTTTACCCCAGCCACTGTTCGCTCACGCATTGAGTCCATCGAGGCTGAGGCTAAGGCTCTGGAGGATACCATCAAGGGCAGACGCGATGGTGTGGCCCTGAGGATCCAGGAGGAACGTTTGGCACTGGTGCCCGAGGACGTTCGAGACGTGTTGCGGGACGCAGTGGTTCATCCTTCCAAGGAACATACCGAGCAGCAGAAGCAACTCCTGGAGGCCTATCCCATGGTCAAGCCACTTCCAACCATCATCGGCCTGCTGGTGGAATACGAGCCAACGACCTATCGGGAATTTGAAAAAGAGTTTGCCAAGGTCTCGGAGATACGGGGTCGCAAGCCTGACCTGCATCAAGTCATGACACCTCTCGAGGACGGAAAGGCTTTGCCGGTCAGTCGGATCTTCTTCAGAGGTAATCCAGAAAGCCCCAAAGAAGAGGTGGAGCCTTCCGAACTCAGGGTGCTTCAGCTCAACGGCATAGATGCCGACCTGCCAATGAATGATCCCGATCTCTCGACAAGTGGTCGCCGCCTGGCCTACGCAAGGCATTTGACCAGCGGGGATCACCCTTTGACTGCGAGGGTGTTTGTCAATCGTGTCTGGATGCATCTGATGGGAAGTGCCTTGGTCGGTTCCACGGGTGATTTTGGCATTGCGGGAGAAACGCCCTCCCATCCTGAACTGCTCGACTGGCTGGCTTTGGATTTTGTGGCGCATCAGTGGGACCTGAAGCATCTGATCCGTCGCATTGTTCTCTCTCATACTTATCGGCAGTCTTCCAGGCGCGAAGCGGAGAAAGATAGCAAGGATCCGGTCAATCAATGGTATGCTCGAGCCAATCTCAAACGCATGGATGCGGAATCTTTGCGCGATGCCATTCTTGTAGCTAGTGGGTTGCTGGATACAGCACTAGGTGGGGCAAGTCTTCCCGTGACAGAAAATGCAGAAGGCAAGACCGTGATTGGCGTTCGCAAAATCAAGGATGGCCTGAAGGCAGGCGTGGACGCTGCTGCTGGGCATGTCCATCGCCGCAGCCTCTACGTGCAGCGCCAGCGCAACAAGCCGTTGGATATGCTTGCGACCTTTGATTTGCCAGCGATGACGCCCAATTGTGAGGTGCGCAAGCAAACCACCGTGGCAACGCAGTCGCTGTATTTTCTCAATGATGAGTCCATTTCACAGTATGTAGAAAGTCTCCTGCATGACACGGACGCTGAAACCAGGCCGCTGGATCAGTGGGTGAGGGGGCTATACCAAAAGCTTTTTGCCGCTCTACCGAGCTCGAGGGAGTTGCAGCATGCAGAGACTTTTATCACAGGTATGGAAGGCGTTTTTGCCCAGTCCGACAAAGATGCAGCCCAGGATGAGGCGCGGCAAGTCTCGTCTCGTCATCAGGCTTTGGCCTTGTATGCCCAGACGCTGTTTGCATCCAATCGGTTTTTATACATCGACTAGTCATTCAACACTCTACCCTCAAGATGAAAATCACACGTGTATGCTCCAGACGGCACTTCATCGGCTCTTCGGCATTTTCCCTGAGCGCCGTTGCGGCACCATGGCTCATGAAGAAAGATGGGCTGCTGGGCGCCACCAGTGAAGGGCCACAAAAGCCTGTGCTGAAGCCCTTGAAGCATGATCTTTTGCCTAAGGTACCGCCAGCGCCTGTTCAAGCAAAAGCCATGATTTCGATGTTCATGCTGGGTGGCCCCAGTCAAATCGATCTATTCGATCCCAAACCAGCTCTTTACAAGTGGCACGGCAAATCCTTCGAGGGGGATATAAAATTCGACAATGCAGCTCAGGCCAGTCGAGAGATCATGGCGCCGCTGTGGAAGTATCGGAACCACGGTCAATGTGGGATGGAGCTTTCAGAACTTTTACCACACCTGGGAGGGATCGCTGATGACATTGCCTTGATCCGCTCCATGCATACCGGTGTGAACAACCATCTGCCTTCCAATTATGCCATGACAACAGGACAGCACCGTGGTGGTCGTGCCGTTCTTGGCAGTTGGTTGCTGCACGCTCTTGGAAGTGAGACTCAGGAGCTGCCTGCCTATGTAGCCCTGACAGACCCTCGAGGTTTACCTCTTTTGGGGGGCGAAAACTGGTCCAATGGACCTTTGCCATCGATCTATCAGGGTACTCTGGTGAGACCGAAAACGCCTCGAATCTTCAATTTGGAACCTGCGCCACACTTGAGGGGCGAAGCACAGAAGAGGCAATTGAGTTTCCTCCGGGATCTCAACCAATCCCACCTGGAAACGCATCCAGGCGAAGCGGATCTGGAGGCTCGTCTGGCTAGTTATGGACTGGCTGCCAACATGCAGACAGCCGCGAAAGAGGCTTTTGATATTTCCAGTGAGCCACAACACATCCGCCAGCTTTACG
>CACEMW010000027.1:0-35792 GCA_902560705.1 uncultured Verrucomicrobiota bacterium | reverse complement strand
CAGGGTGTCGAATCCACTTTAACGGACGGCTTTACCCGCAATCAGATAGCCCCCGGCCTTGGGGCCCCTTACAGCCTCACGCAGCAGACATTTGAGTTGAGCGAAGAGGCGCCCATTGCCCCTCCTATTGAATCACAGGATGCCCTTTACCTGATTGCACTGGAGGAAATCATCCCGGACCACCCTCCGACTCTGGACGAAGTTCGCCCCCGAGTAACATCTGATTTTCGCAGGGATAAGCAGCTGGATGCGGCACGATCCGAAGCCGACAGCGTCCACAAAGCCATCAAGGCAGCCATGCAGGAAGGCAAGGGATTCGAAGAAGCATGCTCGGAGCTAGGACAGACCCCGGTGAACATTCCCAATTTTTCCCTGGCGACACGTACCCTCGATGGATTTACCGATCGACGGGTGACCGTGAGCTGGCTTCAGGATCTTGCTTTTGCCATGGATCCGGGAACATTGAGCGATGTCAGTCAAACCAGTGAAGGTGCTGGTATCCTTTTCCTCAAGAGCTTCGAAGCAGCCGATGCGACCAAGATGGCTGAGGAGCTGGGTGACTTCACCGACCAGCTCAAGCAAACAGGTCGCAGCCAAACGATTTCGGCTTGGATCAATGAAGAGCTTTCCTCCTTTCAGTTATTAACCAACGAGTCAGATACAGCCTCCGAGGAAGCTGCCAACTGATGCGAGGATTTTCCTCTTCACAAAACAGATTCATCAAAGCCTTCCCACCAGGGGAGGCTTTTTTGTGTGAAGTTTTACGCAGATGCTTCCTGCCTAGACAATCTCATCCATTGACAAGGTGCCGCTTTCTATTCACCAGTGATCCATGCACCCTCCGCTCAAACGTACGTGGGATGGCTTCACCCTCATCGAGCTATTGGTCGTCATTGCCATCATCGCCATTTTGGCTGGCATGCTCCTTCCCGCCCTTTCCAAGGCAAAAACCAAGGCACAGGGCATTGCATGTATCAATAATCTCAAACAACTTCAGCTGGCACATTTGATTTATCCGGCAGACAACAATGACTATCTGACAAAACCCGGAAACAGCGGTAATGAAGAAGGTGCTTGGGTCGGTGGGTGGCTGGATTTCAACCCGGCAAATCCGGATAATACCAACATTCAGAATTTACTGGATCCCAAACGGGCCAAGTTTGCTCCCTATCTTCCAACAGCTGCAGTCTATTTGTGCCCAGCCGATAAAAGTCATGTCACGATCAACCGTGTGAGGCACTCCAGGGTCAGGAGCATGGGCATGAGTTAGGCCATGGGAGGTTGGCTGCCGCCCGGAGGCGTTTACCAAGCCAACCAGACCGCATACAAGATTTACATCAAGTCGAGTGATCTGGGTCATCCCGGCCCATCCAACCTCTGTGTACTACTCGATGAACATCCAGACAGCATCAATGCAGGCGGCTATGCGAACCAAATGGTCGCTCAAGCATCAACGGCTCGCATGATCGACTTTCCTGCCAGCTACCACAATGGGGCTGCCGGATTATCCTTTGCCGATGGGCATGCTGAGATTAAGAAGTGGCAGGACCCCCGCACCAAGCCCGCCTTTCAGAACAACAATCAGCTTCAGCTCAATGTCGCCTCCCCCAATAATCCCGACGTGATTTGGCTGGCTGAGAGAACCACGGTTCTTAAGTAAGGAAAGCGTACTTGGACACCCTGGCTGCGCGGCTCATAGGGCAACCTTGCGAGCCATCCACTCAGTGACCGCACGGCACATCTGACCCGTAGCTGCACCATCGAACACATGATCTGCACCAGAGATGGCATGGATTTCAGCCACTGACTTGGCCAGAGGCTCCATTGTGAGCGAATCTTCCAATGGGACCACATCATCCTCTGTTCCATGCACCAGCAGCCAGGGAATCTTGATGGAAGATGCATGAGAAGCAACCGATCCAATCGCAGTCAAATCATTCATGTAACGGGAAGAGAGAGGGCAATCGCTCTTTTCCCACATGCAACCTTGATCCGGAGTTTGGTCGCCGAATTCTCGAGAAGCAAAACCTGCGGTATCCACCATGCCAGCCAAGGATACCAGAGCACCAATGCGAGGATCCATCGCCGCTCTCAATACCCCAACAGCGGCACCCATACTGTGCCCCATGTAGGTTACCGGCTGCCTTCCCAGCACATCCAAAATGCTTCCAAGATCCTCGACTTCCTTGGTGATGCAGGAATCCACAAAGTGCCCCTCCGACAATCCATTACCTGAAAAGGAAAAGCGCAACACGGAAAAGCCTGAGGCTTCAAGTGCTTCAGCCAAAGCTATAAGAAGGGGCCGATCCTTGTTCCCTGTCACACCGTGACCCAGGATCACCAGGCCATGCGCCTCTCCTTGAGTGGGGTGAAAAGCATAGTCCAAGCGTTCCCCGTGGCGATTACGAATGATTTCACTGAATGATTGCATGTGAGGCTTATGGTAGAAAAACGGGCGCCACACAAGAGGCACCCGTCTGAAATCAGAAATAATAGGGCGAGTTACCTATTCCACTACATGAATCGTGATTTTCTCAGAAACGACCGGTTTATCGTGGGGAAGGTGCAGATGATCCCCCAGAACCAACTGGAGCGTGTGCTTGCCTGGCTTCAGCTTGAGCACTGTTTCAGTCTGCCCCTTGCCATAGTGCAGAACATTTTCCGTCGCCGGTAAAGGTAGGTCGAAATCAGGCATCTTGGTCACATCCAGCAGAAGATGATGATGACCTGTATTTTCAAGTTTGACTCCTGCGGGAGCCACCCCCATGCCAGAGAGGCCGAACTGGATCTTTACACTGGTACCGACCACTTCTCCATTGGCCGGAGAAATGATGTAGGCCCGAGCACCTTCTGCTGACTTGGACTTGGGAAGGACGCCCTGGGCTTGAGTCACGACAGTGAGTAGCGATATTGCCAAGGATAGGATAAACGTTTTCATGATTGTTTGATCGGTTCTTTAAGCGTTAACGTGAATTCACATCGGATGAACAATTCACTCAGAGGGCGACTGTTCAAATCGTCGAATGAAGTGAAAGTGACGCACCTTATGGGGAACGGCAAGCCAAAATATGGAAGAAGACATGGCATCAGCAAATATCGTCTATTTTGATCTGGAAACACAAAAATCAGCCGCTGAGGTGGGTGGATGGGATCACATTCGGGATATGAAAATGAGTGTTGGGGTCACCTTCAGCACGGCCCGAAAGACATACGAGATCTATGGAGAAGACCGGGTTAACGAGTTGATTGATGAGTTGATGCGTGCGGATCTGGTCGTTGGCTTCAATCACATACGATTCGATTACGAAGTCCTTCACGGCTACACCGTCCTGGACCTGTCTCAAACACCCTCTTTGGATCTCATGCTCGACTTGCAAAAAATACTCAATCACCGTATTTCACTGGATGCTGTGGCCAGCGCCAGTTTGGGAAGTGAAAAAACCGCAGAAGGCCTTCAGGCGATTGAATGGTTCAAGCAGGGAGAAATGCTCAAAATAGCGGAGTATTGCTGTTTTGATGTTAAAATCACCCGTATGGTCCACGAGTTCGGACACGCTAACAAAGAAGTCTTTTACCACAACCGCTTTGGCGACAAATGTTCCGCCAAAGTCGATTGGTAAGGCACTCACTGGCTGATTGATTCGCTACCAAAGAGCATGCACCTACTGGAACACCTCCATGGCATCGCTGAGCGATACCAAGACCTCCTGGACTGCCGTGTGGAGGAGTTTACCCTTGGTTCCCATCGATTTGCATTTAACCGCAAACCCTCCATCATGGGGGTCATCAATCTTTCAGCCGATTCCTGGTATCGGGAAAGTGTGGCCCTCCATGCCGTAGATGCCACCCGTCGTGTGGATGTTCTCAACGCTCAGGGTGCCCAGATCATTGACGTGGGAGCTGAGTCTACATTACCGGGTGCCTCATTGGTGACCTTGGAAAACCAATGGCAGCAACTCAAACCGGTCATTGAGGCCTCTTCGATCAAAGGAAGGCTCCTTTCCGTAGAGACATACCATGCAGCGGTTGCTCAGTGGGCTCTGGAAGCAGGTGCCAAGGTCATCAACCTCACGGGCCAGCAAGAAGCCGCACAAGTCTATCAAGCATGTGCCCAAAACGAGGCAGCTGTCATCATCTGTTATGTACAAGGCGCCAACGTTCGCGAGGTCGATGAACTCTCCTTCGAGGAGGACCCTATAGATGCAATGCTTCCATGGTTCGAAAAATGCATCCAGGAAGCCGTTTCCCACGGAGTCAAAAAACTGTTTATCGATCCCGGGCTGGGATTTTACTACCGCAATCTCAAGGACAGCAAGGAACGCATCAGCTATCAGATGGAAACCTTTCTGCATACCTTTCGCCTCCGTCAACTGGGCTGGCCCATCTGCCATGCCCTTCCCCATGCATTTGAATTTTTCGGGGAGGAGGTTCGTAGCGCTGAGGCTTTTTTTGCGGTCGTGGCATGCTTGGGTAAAACCGATCTACTGCGGACTCATGAGGTTCCCAAAATCAAGGCAGTCGTAGATACCTTGAGTAGCCTTGAGAAGCTCATCCATCCAGATGGAACAGGGTCAGAGGAGCCGTCTTGAGGGATCGAGACATTCCAAAGACACCATCAGGCACAAAGAAGAAAACTGAAAAAAAAAGGGGGTGCCAGGGCGACCACGGCATGTGCAGAGCAAACTACCGTTGCTGCATTCCTGCCCTGGCGGGGTTCGTAAGTCCACAATCCATGGGCCCTGACGTAGTCATTAAGGCCAAGGGACCTGACCGATTCAAGCTTTAATCGTCGAACTCAAGCCATCCGAACCGCTCCGGACGATGAAAAGAACCCTGCAAGGTCGGATTCCATGCCATGAAACCTTTTCCCTGAATATCCATGCGGTAAAAATTCACGGGCCAGCGTACTCCCACAGCAGGAGCCTCTGAGTGCACTCCATCAGCAATGGCCGAGAGAGGTATTTTCATTTCGCAAGTCCAGGTGTTTGTCGATTCATCCACATGCACCGCGCTCTACCAGCCGTTGAACCATTCAAAATCCCTGTGAGGTAATTCCGGGGCAAGGTCCAGGCGCTCACACGTCGGCGCTACCTGAAATTCCTTGTACCGATTCGCGTGATTGAGCTCGGAACCAATGAACATTTCCACCACATCTTTTTCCCACAAACCGATACGCTCGCTTTCGATAAGTGGTGGATCAAAGGCGTGAAGCTTTTCAAAAGGTATCTTAAAACCAACATACAGATACCTAGGGCTCCAGAGCACCTTGATTTCAGTTTCGACCCCCATCATGACGCTTTCATTGGATGATTGTTGGTCAAGATGGGTCACAGCCGTAGAGAGCCATGCTTCATAATCCAAACGCCCGCTCAATGCAAAATCATCTCTCAGTCTGGCTGCCATCACTCGACGCGGCGGAAGTGAAGAAGCCAGGAGTTGACGCGCATTGTCAAAATAGATCTTTCGAAGCACCTCACTGGGCAGGCTAATGCCACTGATCAGCCAATCACCCTGAATGGGCGTCATATGAGGAAAATCGCGATCCTGGGTTTCCAGCCACTGCCAGTGCTTGGCAAAAAAGGATTGCGCATCGAGATCGGAAGGAGGCGTCCCGCTGCCTCCCGAACCAAGAATGAGCCGATCATAGACTTGGAAATCCGTTGCAAAGAGGATTCGATCCTGGTGCTTGATGAACAAATCCCTGACACGAGTGGAGGCCTTGCGCCCAATTTCAGGAATACGGGCCGCCAGATCAGCCATCATGTTGGGGTGCTTGTCCAGCTGTGCTTCCACCCAATCCAAATCCTCAGGATGATTGGCAAAATGAACACAGACAAAAGTCGTCTGCCGATGTCTTTGAATCACTCTTTCCAGTGCAGCCAACAACTCCCGGTGAGGAGGAAAGATCTTCGGATCACCAAACCACCATTTCGGGTGATCCTTCAATTCGGTCCAACGCTCATTGCGCTGATCATAGGGCAACCAGAAAGCCACTGGATCGGCCACATGAATCGAGACTGGCATGGATAGCTCACCACATCGCTTCCATACAAGATCCAGTTTGGGATCATCAATGGTGATCAGTTTGCCTTCACCATCCCGCAGATACAAACCCAAGCGCTTAAATTCCTTCAAGCCTGCCGCCCCCAACCGATGCCCCTCCTCAATTTGCGCCACCGCCGTATCTGAAAAATCAGGCATGTCCCAATGGGTGTAATCCAAATTCATGTAATGAACAAACCGCCCGGGAAAAAGTTTGTCGGTTGAAGCCTTTCTACTTTGAAAAATGGAAGGGGGTTCCTTGTGGGTGCTAACCGTCCCTCCACTGAGGTTCACCCCGATGCCAATGCCGACTTGGTCCATGATGCTGATGGCTCGCGCTAGATGTTTCTGGCTGTCGCCGATATGCTGATGAAGGTCTATCAAACGATATTCGCTTCCGGATCAAGCGAATCGCTGGGCGTAGCGGCCTGAACAGAAAAAAATGGAGATGAGATCAGCAGGCATCCAAAAAGGGTAATCAACCTGATAGGGAACATTCTCTGGCTATAGCGTCTGGCAGTCCCTTGGCAAGCTGACAGAGCACCGATCATGCGCATCACTTTCGAACAGCCAATTGCTCCAGCTTTTGACTAGCCACCTGCCGAACGAAAAGGTTGCGTGATTCAAGGGCATGACTCAAGACCTTCGGAGAAGCTGTCTGGGTGATAGGCATACGTTCAATCAGACGTTGAGCCCAGCGTCTGATTTCCGGCTCTTGGTCTTCAAGCAAAACCAGAAGGTGTTCCAAGGAATCCTCCACCAAAGGAAGGTGGGTATCCATGCATTGGAGGAGGGTCAACCGAACCATCGCATCCTCATCTTTCAAGAGGGGGAAGACATGTTCGGAAGCTGTCTGATCCGTCCAGCTGGAAGCGGAATATGCCTCCAGCGAAAAAGCCCTCATCTGAGGTGAAGATTCGTGCATGCCCTCAATAAACCATTGGCCATAGGGCCGGCAACGGCCTCCCAATGGAATCATTGCCTTGGTCAGTCGCTGGCGTGCCGGAGTAGATGCTCCAGGAAGTCTCTTCCCCAGCTCATTGGCTGCGCGATTTCCCATCAGCGCAAGAGCCTCGTATAACAATGGATCCGGTTCGATCTGGGGATCCTGTATCAGGCACTGGACAAGGGATGGAGTGAGTTCCTCCGCGTGACTCCCCATTCGGTAAACCGCATAGTAAGCAGCCTTGCGGACCACGGCATCGGAATCTTCGAGTGCATCCTCCAGCACCTCGAAAGCAGGGGGATTCAAACTGGCAAGCAATTTGGCTGCTTCCATTCTAAAGGGTTGATTCCGATCTCTGAGCCCGGAGTGCAATACCTCATCGACCTGATCAAGGGTTGGCTTGATCAGACCCAAGGTTCGCATCGCCATCAGTCGTTTTTGCTGATCCCAGTAGGGTGGAGAAACTTTGAGTATGCGACCCAGCCTACTGGTAGCGACCCTTGCTCTCATGCGTGCGATCCATCGGTCCAGACCGGAAGGTTGCTCTGAGACGAGCTGAAGACAACGGGTGAGAAATCTCTCGCGGTGTTGTTCGATGACCTCCCGAGCGCTTTCCCGATCCTTGGGCATGGGTGCACCTAGTTGCAATAGATAGGTATCGAGTGACTTACCCAAAACCTCCCCTGTTGGCCAAGCGAATTTTACCAGAGTCCATCCGCAAAGAAAAATGACCAGTAGAACAGTTCCCTGCACCCACCGAGAAGGATGAATGAGTCGACTCATTGGCTTTACTTGATTCCTTCCAGACGATCACTCCAAATGGCAAAAAGCTCTCGAGTCGCATGAACATCCCTCAAGCAATAGTCGGCAATGTCCCGGTAACGCCCCTGCTCCATCAAGGCCGTCACGTCCATGCCTGTGACGCCTTGTGATTTGGGTGACTCAATGCCAAAGCTCTTGCAGTAAAAATCCAGATTAAATCTGCGGGCGGCGCCCTCTCTCCCACTGACATTGTAAAAGGAAAGTTGCTCGGCCAAATCACAGTGCGGACTGGTTTGAAAGCGGTAGCCCAGCCAGTCCTTACGGGAAATCGGTATGTTGAGAAGGGCTGATCTCAAGTAAAGGAACGGCACATCAAACCCACGCCCATTGAACGTCACAATCCGGTTGAAGCTCGGCACCACGCGCCAGAACTCCGTCAGCAGCTCATGCTCCTCAGGAAAGGGAATGAAAGCCACTTCGGCCTCTGGATCGGAATCACCTTCAAAGTCATCTGCCAGGTAGAGTACCTGGCCTTTTCTGGAATCCGCATTGACCATGGCGATGCAGACGCACTGGGAAGTAAGAGGCCAAAGGGCCATCATGTCGCACAGTCTGGAACGGCGTTTCTCACGCTCCACGGGATCATCCATGGAGTCAAGCTCTCGGAACAGGTAGGCCTGTTGATCCTCATCCAGTGAATCCGCAGGAAGAGCGGAAGTTTCGATGTCAAATACAAGGGTAGCCATCACCAATTTGGGAAGTCATTTAGGCCCGACGAATGGAAGTATGCCCCCAATCAAGGCCTTTCCAACAAGAAAAAGCCCACCTGATGTGCAGGCGGGCTGATCGCAGCGGGGTGGTGGCTCCTGCGTTCAGGCAAGGATCATGTCCGCAACGGAATGACCCGCAGGGATGAAAGGGAGTACGTGCTCGGTGTAAGGGACCACGACATCCAACAAATAGGGTTGATCCGAATCGAGCATCCGCTGAATGGCATCCCGCAAGTCACACCGATACATCACTCGCTCACAGGGAACCCCAAACCCTTTTGCCATGGCGACATAGTCTGGATAGATGGCCTTCATGTCTTCCGGATCCCCCAAATAGGTGTTACCGCGATTGCCCTTGTAAAACCGATCTTCCCACTGGACAACCATCCCAAGATGCTGGTTGTTCAAAATAATGGCCTTGGCGGCGATTTTTTCAATGCGTGCGGTGGCAAGCTCCTGGATATTCATCAAAAAGGAACCATCACCGTCGATATCGATGACCTGCTTGTCAGGACAGGCAACCTTGGCCCCGAGAGCTGCGGGGTAGCCAAAGCCCATGGCGCCGAGGCCCGCGCTTGTCAGATACCTTCTCGGTTCCTGATAGGCAAAGAATTGACCTGCCCACATCTGGTGTTGGCCGACACCCGTGGTGATGATGGCATCGCCTCCGGTTAATTCATGCAGGGTTTCGATGGCCATTTGCGGCAGGATGACCTCATTTTCCATCCCCTCAAGATGCTCCCGCATGTGCTGAGATTTCGCCACCTCCTCTGTAACGCTATATCGAAAGGCTCCTCGTTTTTTCCAATCCGCGATCCTGCGGTGCCAAGGATCAAATTTGTTTTTGATCGGACGCGAGCGCACCATTTCAAGCAAACGCTGCAGAGCATATTTCACATCACTCACGATGGGTAATTGCACCTTGCGGTTCTTATTGTGCTCAGACTCATCAATGTCGATGTGAACAATGGTGCCTTTCTCGCAGAATTTCTCCACCTTGCCGGTCACGCGATCATCAAAGCGCACTCCCAGGGCCAACAGAAGATCAGCCCCCGGATGAATTTCAGTGTTGGACACCGAACCATCAGCCGCCACCTCCTTCTTCCATTCTCCACTGACGGCCCAATTGGCATAGGCTGCACCGTGCATGCCCAACCATCGAAGGGAAAGAGGATCGTTTTCTGGAAAAGCACCGCATCCCATGATGGTTGAGGTCACGGGAATTCCTGTGAGCTGAGCAAAAGCACGCAGCTCCTCATGTGCTTCGGCGCTGATGATTCCACCGCCGACATACAGAACAGGACGCTCGGATTTCTCAATCAAACCGATGATCTCATTCAAGGCCAGATCGCTTGCCTTTTTCACAGGATCATAACCTCGAATGTGCACCGCCTTGGGGAAGACCGGCTGGGCCTTGGCCTGCTGAATGTTTTTGGGAAGATCAATGACCACAGGCCCGGGTCGGCCTGTTGTCGCAATGTGAAACGCCTCCTTCACCACGCGTGGAATATCCGCGATGTCGGTGATCAAGAAGCTGTGCTTGACCACAGGCAAGGTCATCCCGAAGAAATCGGTCTCCTGAAACGCCCCTTTACCAATCATGGCCTGAGGCACTTGCCCGGTAATGGCAATCAATGGAATGGAATCCATGAATGCATCGGCAATACCCGTGACCAGGTTGGTCGCACCAGGCCCACTGGTTGCCATGCAGACACCCGGTTTTCCGGATGCTCGCGAGTAGCCTTCGGCGGCAAAGGAGCCGCCCTGTTCGTGCCTGGGAAGGATGACGCGGATTTGATCCGAGCGAGTCAACGCCTGGTGGAGTTCCATGCTCGCACCGCCGGGATAAGCAAAGATGGTGTCGACCGCTTCGCGCTCCAGTGCAGCGACCAAAATGTCACTGCCACTCATCGTTGGACCAATGTCGGATTTATTTCCGCCTTGAGGATTCTCCAATTCCACTTGCTCGCGGGTATTCGATTGCTTCATGGCATTTGATTTTCGTTGCATGGACATGTTGATCGGACAAAAAAAAACCACGGCCTCGGTAGGCCGTGGGGATTGTCAAATGGTTTGATTTAACAACTCATCCCCACAGCGGGCAGGACGACTACGACCGGGATGCCCCCGCAGCCATAAAGTGCCAACATGCGTGTTGGATGATTGATGAGTTGCTGTCGGTTATGCATGACGACATAGAAATCTAATCGATCACCCAGACAAGGTCAACGTGGAATTGAGGGTATGTGCCGATCTATGGACCCAGGTCTCCGGAACTTGTCGTGGACTCAAAGGAACCATCAGAAAGCATGGTTGAGAGGGTCATCCCTTTCTTGAGCTGATCCAGACGAGACAGCACCTGTCCGGTTTCTGCGTTCGTTGTAATGGAATAGCCTCGAGCAAGAGTTTCTCGAGGCCCCAGTAAATGCAGGCTGTTGCCAAGATTTTTCAGGCGCTCATCCAGCTGGAAGCAGTGCTGGCGGATCCATCGCTGCCATTGCGTCGATACGTGCTGCAATTGCTGCTCCCTTGTTTGGACACGTTTCACAGGATGCAGGGCGCGCAACATGTTTGCAATGGCCATCACACGCTCATGGCGCCGTTCAAGCGCATGTGTCACACTCAGGGACAAATCTGCCTCCCATTCATCCAATTGTTGCCAATGGGATTCCAAAACGCGCCTTGGATGCCGTTGGTCCAAACGCCGGGCCAACTGGTAGAGACGCTCCCCGGCCTGATCGTGAGCAGATTCAAGCCACACACGCATTCTTTGCCCCAGATCCAACATCCTCTGCCGCGCGCTTACAGCTCCCTCGGAAATCATTTCGGCAGCGGCACTCGGGGTCGCAGCCCTGACATCGGCAACAAAATCACTGATGGTAAAGTCAATTTCGTGACCAATGGCAGAGATCATGGGAATCGTACTGGAGGCAATGGCACGAGCCACCCCTTCTTCGTTGAAGGCATAGAGATCTTCCAGACTGCCGCCTCCCCGAGTCAGCAGAATCATGTCCAGGCCTTTGCCAGAAGGCCGGCTTGCGTGCCAACGATTCAATCGATCGATCGATCGGGCAATATCGCTGGAGGCTCCCTGCCCCTGAACCCGGCAATCTGCCAGTATCACCTTGAGCCCCGGGTGACGGCGTCTGAGCACATGCATCACGTCCCTCAAGGCAGCCCCACTCACGGATGTCACCAGGCCGATGGTTTCCGGATAGCGACAAAGAGCTTTCTTTCTGGAGGCATCGAACAACCCCTCCTCCTGAAGCTTTGCCTTGAGGCGTTCAAAAGCCATTTGCAGCGAACCGATGCCATCCAGCTCAATCCCCCGAACAATCATCTGATACTGACCACGCGGCATGTAAACCGATACATCCCCGCTTAGAATTAGTCTTACACCTTGAGCGATCTGATCCCTGAAGGAAACCTTCTCGCCACGGAACAGCACGCAGGAGAGTTGAGCCCCTGCATCCTTGAGACTGAAATAACAATGCCCCGAGCTCTGCCATCGCAGATTGCTGACTTCTCCACTCACCCGCACGGTTCGAAAGCGGGATTCGAGAAGTTGACGAATCTGGCGCGTGAGTGCTTCAACCGTCCAAACCTTGGGTGAAGGAGGAGCCTCGCAAGGCTGATCGGACTCCTTCTCTTCACTCCCTGCTCCTTCAAAAAGCCCGTCAAATTCCCATTGGGATGTTTGCTTGGTTGGCATGTTCAGGGATGCAAAAGTTGCACAAACTCACTGAGTTGATTGGTTGGTTTTCGGCACCAACCATCCTCGCATACATAGGCGGTGGCTTTTTGATCGATTGGTATCATGTGCCGCAAGGCCTCCCTAAGATGACCATCCGTAAAATATCTTCCCGGTTCGTCCATCAGCAGGATGGTCTTATAAGGAATGAATGGCTGATGGAGTGCCTGGCACATTTTTTTCAGGAGCGGATCATCGGTCTGCGCCGCAAACACAAACTGTCGCTTGGAATGGAACGAGGCGTCGATGGCCGACAGCAGATTCGGAACAGTCGTGGGCTGCGCTTCGAGGACTGCGACAAAACACTGCATGAGCGCGTTTAGCCTCTGGTCGTATTGGGACTTGCCCATGAGTTGATGGAGTCGTAACAAGTTATCAGCTGCCACAGCATTGGGCGATGGCAAAGCACCGTCCACGTGCTCCTTAAGGCGCATGAGCAGGCCCGAGGAATCCCCGGCGGCGGTGAAGTAACCTCCATCGGCTGAGTCCAGAAAGCGCTCATCCTGTCTGTTCTGCAGCTTCTCGGCCCACTGGAGCCATCGTCTTTGAAAGGTCGTTTCATACAAATCAAGCAACCCACATATGAGGTAAACATAGTCATCCACAAAGCCCTCCGTGGTCGAACGATCGTTCCGATGGATACGGTGGAGAATACCACTGACGGGATCGTATATTTCCTGAGCAAGGAACTCGGCCGCATTGGATGCGGCCTTGATGTAGGGTTCTCCGTTGTCCAGGCATCGACCTCCTCGAACCATTGCCGAAATCATCAAACCATTCCATCCTGCAATGATTTTATCATCCAGCATGGGCCGGGGTCGTTGATCACGGAAGGCTTTTAATCGAGCTCTGGCTTTTGCCATCATGGCATTGGCGTCATCAGGCGTCATGCCTGCCTCCTTGGCCAAAGCCTCGATATCCAGACGTTGGATCAGTATATTCTTTCCTCTCAATTCATTTCGAGGATCGCTTCCAATGGGAGCATTGCCCAATGCCTCAACCCCATAAAAACGCTTGAACCACTGCGCCGACTCAGGAAGCGCCTGATCAATCTGGCCATCCTCCCAGAGATAGAAAGCGCCCTCCTGTGCCTCCGGACTGTCTGGGGAAACCAAACTATCGGCATCTTCAGCTGAATAAAAACCTCCTTCGGCAGAAGTCATGTCCCTCAGCACGTAATCCAGGATCCCAACAAGTACCCGGGCATAGCGAGGTTGATGGGTGATTTGAAAGGCCTCGCTGTAGACCACCGCCAACTGCGCCTGATCGTAGAGCATCTTTTCAAAGTGAGGCACATGCCATTGGCGATCGACCGCATAACGATGAAATCCCCCCGCCAA
The DNA here is from genome assembly GCA_902560705.1 of uncultured Verrucomicrobiota bacterium. Lineage (GTDB taxonomy): Bacteria > Verrucomicrobiota > Verrucomicrobiia > Limisphaerales > AAA164-E04 > UBA7971. Next base: position 22,181 of record CACEMW010000027.1, on the reverse strand, counting down.
ATGGTCATGGATTCCTCCCCGCGACATCGCATCCAGGGTTTGAAGGACCATCTCCAATTCCCTTCCCCCCTTGAGCGGATCCTCTGGCATCGCACCCTGGCTGTGAAAAGACCGGAGCAAGAAACTCAAAACCGAAGGTCTTGGAAATTTTGGAGCGGGACCAAAACCCTTGAAAACTTCATCAAACTGTTCTGAAAATCGATCCAGCCCCTGCCGCATGGCATGGGTGTGTCGCCCACGGGAAAGGCCCTCTTTCGCCGGTGTGAAATGGGATGCCTCGCGCAGATACTCCAGAATGCGCTGGCTACTTTGCATCAATTGCTCAGGATTCTCCTTCCATGCCTGAGAAACTTTAAGGCAAACCTCGACAAAACCCGGTTGCCCTTCCCGAGACTCAGGGGGAAAATAAGTCCCTCCCACGACTGGCTTGAGTTCAGGCGTCAACCAAACACTCATGGGCCACCCACCATGCCCCGTGCTTGCCTGCACGAAATTCATGTAGATGGCATCCACATCCGGACGCTCCTCGCGGTCCACTTTGATGCTGATGAAATGGTCGTTCATCACCTTGGCAATACGCTCATTTTCAAAAGACTCATGGGCCATCACGTGGCACCAATGGCAGGTCGAATACCCAATGGAGAGAAAGATCATTTTTCCTTCTGATCTTGCCTTGGAAAAAGCCTCCTCTCCCCATGGATACCAGTTTACAGGATGATGGGCATGCTGAAGGAGGTAAGGTGAGGTTTCTGCTCCCAAGCGATTTTGAAACGCTTTGGTAGAAGCGGGTTCGGCGTCCGACGATGACGCTGGCTGGAGAGAGGACGCATGATTTACCCAAAGCGCCACGAAACACAGCAACTGGCAAACCGTGCGTGAAAACAACGAAGGTTGAGTCAGTTCGTTGCGTGGAAGCATACAAGGCCTATAGAGTGACGCACGGTTTCTTTCTCCACCATGCTGATAGCCATTCGGGAATCCCCCGTATCATCCGTCGTTGGGCAGGGGTTTGAGTTCCACCTTTCGGAATTCCACTGGGTGGCTCTCGGATTGAAGTGAGATACTCCCACCCGTAAGACTTGCATCACCACCATTGGCTGCAATCAATGTTTTGGCATGAGGATCGCTCTCATCCAAGATCGGATGGGTCAGGGTAAAAATCGTCTCGCCATCCATGATGCATTTCATCAAGGCATGCCCACGGACTTCCACTTCGATCGAAACCCATTGGTCTCCATGGTAGGTCTTTGAGCTTGAGTTTATGCAATGTTGCTTGATCAAGTCACCCTCCATGACCATGTGCGTACCTGGGGTGCAGATATTCCCCGTGCTGCGTGGATGGGTCCCATCTCCTCCGAGAAGCTGGACTTCAATCGACGCTGGAAAATCCTGGTCTTTCTCCATGGTCTCGGGCAACTCACCGTAAAGCATCAAGCCACTGTTACGAAAAGCCCAACCGGGCCCCCCTTTGACCTGATCCCCCACAAAACGATATTCCGCCCGGAGACGATAGTGGGTGAAGGGTTTTTCAAAAAAGAGATGACCAAAGGTCTCCTTGAATTCGGGATAGGCTTTCGGATCGTACCCCACCTTCAATAGTCCGTCCTCAACCCTGAACGTGTTGCCGTAATTCTCTCCAAGGGCGTGATAGCGAATTTTTGGAACCCAGCCCTCAAGATCCTTTCCATTGAAGAGTTGAATCCAAGCACTTTCCGAATCCTTGTCCTGAGCCACCAGCTGAAAGCCTTGCGGCATAAGGGCACAGGAGCAACATAAAAAAAACAGTCGGGAAATCAGATGCATAACCTTCATTCAATCAGGAACCCACGGATGGATCAAGCTCACACCGGGGGATACGTTTCCCCTCAGAGCGCCTGCCCCATCAAATCACCCATCTTCGCATAAAGTTCGATGGATTGGGCTGAGTAATGAAGCAAGTCATCGGAAAGCTTTACGCGGCCAGGCTCAAAGAGAGTCATGGTGGCCGAACCACCAAAGCGGAAATACCCTTTCTCATACCCTTTCTCTATGGCGTCATCCGAGCGAAAGGTCTGAGTGATGGAGCCGACGTTGGTCGCACCAATTTCTACGATCAAGACTTCTCCCAGTGTCTTTGTCGCAAGGCGTGTCAACATGCGTTTGTTCTCCCACAGATAGGCCAGGCGCTGCCGAAGGGCCATGGTGCTGACCGAATAAAGAACTCCGGGAATCAGCCATGCTGCAGCGGGGCATCCAGCCGTCGCAAAATGAAACCGATGGTAATCCAACGGGCACAGGCGCGAAAGAACCGCACTGCCACCTTGGTATTTCGCGGCAAGAGCTGGATCCCCAAGGAAGGTGGTCAAATCAAAACCCTGCCCTTTGACAAAGACCTGGCTCACACTCGATAGATCCTGAAACCCCAGGTGTCTGCCATCGGCAGGAAAAACGATCGAAGCCGGATTGGGATCGATGGGCCTTGCATCGGGTTTGAGGCGGCGGGAAAAAAAGTCATTGAAAGATCCATAATCTTCCAGAGCTTGAGCAAACTCAGAAACATCCAATTGAAAAGTTTCAACGAAGGGCTTGATGCGGCCAGCGGAGGCGGGGCGACTCATCCACCATCCATAGAAGCGAGAAAACAGGGATCGCTTGACCAGAAGTTCAACAGTCGCTCGTCCCACCGTCCGACCGTAGGCCCACTTCAGAAAACCTTCCCCATAGACAGCCTCCTGCTCCAGGCAACCTGTGTAGCGATTGAAATAGGTTATCGGCTGCATCGCATGGAAACCGCTGGTAGAAGAGAGCGCCGGGAACAGGTCAGCCAGGTCCACCTATCAGGCGGAAGGCCTCCAGTCCAACAATTTGAATTGCACGGATCGTCGACCGTTGTAGTCGTTGATCTGAGGCGCAAAGGCTAGGTCAAACGAGCCCTGCGGAAGGGGAGCATTCCCACAATTCCACCACAACACTTCAAAATGGGTTCGCCCGTCGGTGACCCAGAATTTCGCGTGTTGCTGTTCTCGCCCCATTCGATGAGGCTGCCCCCGAAGCTGAACTCCTCGACTCGCAAATTGAAGAGCAGCGTTCCCCGATCCGAAAGGATGCAAAAGGGCCAGCTCTTCCATGCGATCGATGGAGAATTCCGAAAGAGAGACATCGGCATCCAGGTGTAGAACCGGAGGAGGGCAACTGCCTTTCATGCGCTGATTGGCAAAGGCATTGATCCGCTTTCTGAAAGCCGTCAGGTTTTCAGGTTGAATGGACATACCCGCAGCCATGGCGTGGCCTCCGTGACGTTTGAGCAGATCGTCACATGATCGCAGAGCCTCAGCCAGATCAAAGCCTTCCACACTTCGCCCCGAACCACGCCATTCGGAACCTTCTCCACCCAAAATGATGGTGGGTCGATAGAACTCCCGGAGCACTCTCGAGGCAACAATTCCGACCACTCCTACGTGCCAATCCCCGTTGCCCTGAACGATGACAAAGTCCTTTTTGGGATCAAACTCAGAACGAATGGAATCCACGGCCTGATCGGCAATATCCCTTTCGATCATCTGGCGCTGTCGATTGTGCGCATCCAACTCACGGGCCAGTTGACGCGCTTCCTCCAGATCCTCGGAAAGCATGAGACGCAAAGCGGTATCGGCATTGACCAGGCGGCCGGCCGCATTGATCCTGGGCCCCAGTTGGAAGCTAATCTCGAAAACTCCGAGTTCGTCCCTTACCTGGGCAATTTCCATGAGAGCCAGCAACCCGGGACGCTTGGTTTGGTTCAGCCTCTTGAGCCCGACGGTGACCAGAATCCGGTTTTCATCCACCAATGGCACCAGGTCCGCAATCGTGCCCAGAGCCACAAGGTCCAGGAGAGGCCTAAGATCATAATCCTGAGCTGAGGGAGGCTGATTCATTTCCCGACAAGCCTTGACCACGGCGTGTACTAGTTTGAAAGCAAGTCCTGCTGAGCTGAGTTCGCAAAAGGGACCCCCAGTGACTTGAGGGTTCACCATCGCATAGGCTGGAGGGGGAGGGTCTGTAATTTGGTGATGATCCAGAACGATGACATCTAGGTCGTGTTGCTTGAGCCATGAAATGGTATCCACCGCCGTCGAGCCACAATCCACGGCCAGGAGCAGATCGGGCTTCAGTTTGGCCAGACAATTTTCGACCCCAACTTGGGTTAAACCGTAGCCCTCTTCCAGGCGATGGGGGAGGTAGTAATCCATCCTCCAGCCCATCTCCCTCAGCACCTCAATCACCAGTGCAGTGGAAGTGACTCCATCGACGTCGTAATCACCAAAGACGACCACCTTCTCTTGTTTGGTTCGAGCTTCCAGAAGGCGGTCCACAGCTACTTGCATGTCCGGCAGCTGAAACGGATCGGAAAGATGCTTGAGCTTGGGCCAGAGAAAATGCTCTACCTGGTCATTTTCACGGAGGCCTCTATTGAGCAGGCATTGAAGCAAAATGGGAGAGAAATCAAAGGCTTTGGATAGACCTCTGACTTGCTGATCCTGAATGGGTGCAATTGACCAACGATACTGCATGAACCTTGCCCGTTTGGTTGAATCATAACCACAACTGTCGGGTTCAACAACGTCAATATCCCCAATTAAAGGAGGACTTTTCTCAAACACTCTAAGAACGCTTCCCAAACACCTTGCGTGACAAGTCTTCAGCCTTGTTCATCGGCATGGGGTCATCCAGTCAGCGGCTGTCAACCTTTACCGTAATCGAGAGATCAAGGCTTCGGTTCCTTTTCAGTTACCTTGGGCTTGATGACCCATGAAAGGCCAATAGATACCACAAGAATCGACCCGACCACCACCAGGGAGACGAGGGTATCAATGTGGTATTTGAAGGAAACAAGCATCTTGATACCGATGAACACCAGCACCAACGAGAGACCATACTTGAGGTAGGAAAAAGAGGCCATGGCCCCGGCCAGCAGAAAATAAAGCGACCGAAGGCCAAGAATGGCAAACACATTGGAAGTGAAGATCACAAACGGTTTCTGAGTAACTCCAAAAATGGCCGGAATAGAATCCACGGCAAAGATCAGGTCGGTCGTTTCCACCATGACGAGCACCAAGGCCAGAGGTGTCAGAAACAGACGTCCTGATTCTCGTATCACGAACCGCTGACCTTCAAAATGATCCACCACGGGGAAGATTTTTCTCGCCAGACGAATGCACGGGTTTTTCTCCGGCTCCACTTCCTGATCGGACCCAGTGATCATCTTGATGCCACTGAAGACCAGAAACCCACCCAGAATATAAAGGACCCAGTGGAAGCGATGCACCAGTTCCACCCCAACTCCAATCATGACTCCCCGCATCACCATGGCGCCGAGAATCCCCCAGAAGAGAACCCGGTGCTGAAGGTGGCGGGGAACACCGAAGTAAGAAAAAATCAGGGCAATGACAAAGACATTGTCCATGGAGAGAGCCAACTCAACGACGTAGCCCGTGATGAACTCTCCGGCTGTTTCACCCCCCATCCATCGAAACAGCACAAAGGCAAACCCCATGGAGAGGGAAAACCACAAAAAAGTCCACGCCGCCGCTTCGCGCGCGTGGATCTCTCTTGATTTTCGATGAAGCAGGCCCAAGTCCACCGCCAGCATGAAGAGCACACAACCGATAAAGGCAACCCAGTGCCAGGTTTCGATCGTGACTCCAGCAGGCATGATTTGAGCAATCAGATCGGGGATCCTGCCTCTACCGGATAAGGAGCTTCCTCAGTCACATCCGAGGTCATGAGTTTGGGTTTCTCACCTCCGGTCTTCCAGAGCACCAAGGAGGCTGCAATGTAAATACTTGAATAGGTTCCGGCAATCACACCGACTACAAAAGTGAACGCAAAATCATTGATGACAGGCCCACCAAAAATGAACAGGGCCAGAGCCGCCAGGAGGGTCGTTCCAGAAGTGATCACCGTTCGGCTCAATGTCTCATTGATGGCTCGGTTCATGATATCCTTGAAAGACCCCTTGGCCCCAAGTTTGAGATCTTCCCGAATACGGTCAAAGATCACAATCGTGTCATTGATGGAAAAACCGATGATGGTCAGGATGGCCGCGACCATCGGAGCATTGAGTTCCCGACCTGCCAGGAAGAAGAGTCCCAAGGTCACCAGAATGTCATGCAGCACCGCCATGACCGCACCAATGGCAAAGGAAAATTCGTACCTTAGAGCCACATAAAAAAGAATGCCCAATAGGGCCAGGGAAAGAGCGATGATCGCGCTCTTTTGAATTTCGCCTCCGACCGATCCCCCAACTCGGCTGGTTTTTTCTAGGACAAAGCCAGCATCCGCGAACTGCTCCTTGATTGCCAGAGTCACCTTCTCCCCTTGATCAAAGGCCGTTGTCACTTCCAGGGTCTCTTCCTGAGTGCCATAGTCCCTTTTGTAAGCAATCTTGGCATCCCCCACTTCGAGGGCCCCTACCGCTGAACGTAATTCTTCCACGGCCACCTTCTGCTGGAAGCTGTAAAGCATGCTGTCGCCACCCGCAAAATCCACACCGAAAACGCCATCCTTTCGCGCAAAACCCGATACCAGTCCTATGACCAGCACGATGGCTGAAATAATGAAGGCAGGCTTTTGCAGTTTCATAAAATCAAATCGGCTTTTGTTGAAACAGGCCAGGGTTCCAACCGACACAGATTTAGCACCGTCGCGAACAAAGAATTGCGCAAAGAAAAGCTTGGTCACGAAGAAGGCCGTGAACAAGCTGGCCACAATACCGATGGTCAGAGTCACACCGAAGCCTTTGACTGGGCCTTTGCCCATGTAAATCAAGATGACCGAAGCGATCAAGGTCGTCACATTGGCATCAATGATGGTGCCAAACGCTTTCGAAAAGCCTGAGGAAATCGCACCCTTGACCGATTTGTTGTGCCTCAGTTCCTCGCGAATACGCTCAAAGATCAAGACATTGGCATCGACAGCCATGCCCACGGTCAACACGATACCGGCGATACCGGGAAGGGTCAGGGTGGCATCGATATTGCAAAGCACGCCCAGAAGGATGATCAAATTCAGGCACAATGCGACGTTGGCGATGAGACCTGCTGCAGCATAGTAGATGAGCATGAAAACGGCCACAGCTATCATTCCCCACAAAGATGCCCTGACGCCCTTTTCAATCGAATCACGACCCAAGGTGGGACCTGTCGAACTTTCCTCCACAATCCGAACCGGGGCTTCGAGAGGGTTTTCCAAGACGTTGGCGAGTTCAATGGCCTCTCGCAAATCATAATCACCACTGATTTGCCCCCTTCCCTGTTCGATAGCCCCACGAATCACAGGAGCTGATTTAAGCTCTCCATCCAGCACGATGGCCAGCTGACGACCCACATTAGCTCGCGTGATACTGGCAAAAAGCGCAGCCCCTTCGCTTGTGAGAGTGAAATCAATCTCGGGTTCGCCCGTCATTGGATTGGGGTAGACAGCAGCTCGCTCAATGTGTGTTCCTGTCAGGCCCTGTTCAGGCTCGCGCTTGACGAGGTATTCCACAAGAGCATCGGCTTCCCCAGCAATCTCGCTCTTTCGTCGTTCGGTGAGCACTTCATAGCCAGGAACGGGAAAGCCTCGGGCCAGGAGTTCCTGGCTGCGCTCGTGAACCATGCGAAACTCAAGATAGGCTGGCCGGGTGAGGATTTCCCTGACGGACTGGTAGTCCAGTTCGGAAAGGCCGGGCATTTCAATCGTTATTTCATTCTCTCCGCGCGTTTGCAAAACAGGCTCGGCAACCCCAAATTTGTCGACACGGCTTCTCAAAACGCCAATGGCCTGTTCCATGACTTCTTGGCGGTTGCGATCGGCACTGATGACATTTGTCTCCATGGCCACGGTAAAGGACACTCCTCCTTGGAGATCCAGACCCAGTCGGATTCGCCCAGCTGCGTCTTTTTGGAGCTTGTTGAGAATGGCCTTGGAAGGCTGATTCTCATCTTCCGCCAAGGAAATGGCAGGGAACAAAGATCGGATGTCATTGGTACCAATCGCATCAAATAGATTGGCATAACTTCGACCGGGTGAGGCCTCTTCCATCTCCTTGGCATCTTCGAGAATCGTATCCAAGGTCGCTTGGTTCGATTCATCAAGAGAAGCACTTTGCTGAAACTGATTCAGCAGTGGCGTTCCCTGAGGAGGTATAATTTCGTTGATGGCAGCCGCGGTCAGCAAAACGACCAAGAGCCAACTTCCAGCTTTATTACCAGATTTCATCTAAAATTGCGTTTGAGTGGTGGTTTAAGCCTCTGGAGAATCTTTTTCCTTCAGAACCCGATCAATGGAAGGCAGTAGCATTTCGAGCTTGGAGTCTGCCGACCGCAGGGAAACCGAATTCTGTTTAATTTGGGTGATCACCCCGACGATACCCGAGGCCGTAGAAACCTTGTCCCCGATTTTGAGCTTCTTGAGCAAGGCATCATGTTCTTTTGCCTTTTTCTGCTGAGGACGCAAGATCAAGGCATACATGATCAAAAATATGAAGATGAAGGGCACAAATTGAGCCCACGCAGGTGGAGCCGCCGTCGCAGGACCCGTCGTTTCGCCCCCAGCTTGCGCCAGAGATACCCAGAAAAATAAACTTACAAAACTCATCTTAATCGTCACAAATGAGCCGGCTACTTTATTCGTCATGTTGGATTTGGCAAGAGAAAGCTGCATCAGGGATCCGTGGCCCTCCGCGCAAAACGGGTGGCAAAAATCGCCGATGCCAAGGATTCATCCTCTCTAATTGGCTTGACAAACCACTCAAATCATTAAGATGAGGCGGTTTTATGCCCTATGTCATCCTTGCGCACACACTGTACTTAACCTTTTAATAACCAACCATTTCGTATGCCAAAAAAAATAAAGGGAGCCTTTCCTAAAATCAAAAAGATCGCCTACGAAGGTCCGGATTCCAAGAACCCACTGGCCTTCAAATACTACAACGAGGATGAGAAGGTGGAAGGGAAGTCGATGAAGGACCACCTGCGGTTCTCCGTGGTTTATTGGCATACTTTCCGCAACCCATTGGCCGACCCTTTCGGTGTGGGCACTGCCCTGAGACCTTGGGACGATGGCACCGATTCGGTTAAGAACGCCCAAAATCGGGCTCGGGTCGCTTTCGAGTTCATGGAGAAACTTGGGGCTCCTTATTACGCCTTTCACGATCGGGATGTGGCTCCCGAGGGGGCCAGTCTGGCCGCCAGCAACAAGAATCTGGATGCCGTGGCCAAGGTGCTCAAGGAAGAACAACAACGCACCGGCATCAAGCTGCTTTGGGGGACTGCCTGCCTCTTTAGCCACCCCCGTTACATGCATGGGGCTGCCACCAGCTGCAACGCTGATGTGTTTGCTTATGCAGCAGCACAGGTCAAAAAGGCAATCGAAGTCACCAAATCCCTCGGCGGCGAGGGGTATACCTTCTGGGGAGGAAGGGAAGGATATTCCACACTCTGGAATACCCAGCTCAAGCGCGAGATGGATCATCTTGCCGCATTTCTTCACATGGCGGTAGACCACAAGAAAAAGATCGGCTTCAAAGGCCAGTTCTACATTGAGCCCAAGCCCAAGGAACCTACCAAACACCAGTATGATTCCGACGCTGCTGCTTGCCTGAATTTTCTCCGGCAGTATGGACTGATGGGGCATTTCAAGCTCAACCTGGAAACCAACCATGCAACCTTGGCTGGCCACACTATGCAACATGAACTGGAGGTCGCATCGGCCGCGGGTGCCTTGGGTAGCATTGACGCCAATACGGGCGATGTGATGCTAGGTTGGGACACCGATCAATTCCCCACCGACATCTACCTGACCACCCAGTGCATGCTTTCGATCCTCAACCACGGCGGTCTCAAACCAGGTGGGGTCAATTTCGATGCCAAGGTACGTCGAGAAAGCTTTGAGCCAGTCGACTTGTTCCATGCGCATATCGGCGGGATGGACGCCTTTGCACGTGGGCTTAAAATCGCCGCTGCCATTCGTGCAGATAGTCGACTGAAAGACTTTGTCGACGAGCGCTACAGTTCCTGGGACTCGGGGATCGGCGCGAAGATTGAGGCCGGAAGTTCCAGCTTCAAGGATCTGGAAAAATACATTCTCAAGAAAGGGAAGATTGCCAAGAACGCCAGCGGCCGCCAGGAATACCTTGAAAACCTGATCAACGAATACATCTAAAGCTCCCAGGAGCGATCCTCTTGGTTTCTTAAAAAAATGATAACCACCCTCCATACGAGGGTGGTTTTTTCATCCTCAAATCCCCTCCAGAATGGACTCGACTCCTGATGTTTGGAGGGCTACTTTAGGCCCCTTGTAGGCTACAAAAGCCTTGAGTTTACGACTCATTAAACTATCGATCTAACTCTTATGAAATCGGCTTATGAACTCGCCATGGAAAGACTCAACAAGGACAACCCCATGGCCCAGCTGACAGCTGAGCAAAAAGAGCAAATATCGGAGCTGGATTCAAAATACGCAGCCAAGATTGCGGAGAAGGAAATCTTTCTCAATGGCGAAATCGAGAAGGCCCTGCAAGCAGGAGAAATCGAGGTCTACGAGTCGCTTAAGACACAATTGGCCACAGATAAAAAAGTGCTGCAAGAGGAGCTGGAAGAGAAAAAAGATCGGGTTCGAAAAGGCTGATCTCGAGCGGGCTGACTCCGCAGATATAAGATAGAGGGCCTACTGCGAGAGCGTGGCAATAAAATAACCCGCCACGACAGCCGAACCGATCACGCCGGCGACGTTGGGCCCCATCGCATGCATGAGCAGGTAGTTGCCAGGATCGTATTTCTGTCCTTCCACTTGTGCCACACGAGCCGCCATCGGCACGGCTGAAACACCCGCAGCTCCAATCAGCGGGTTGATGGGTTTACGACGACTGAGAACATTCATGAGCTTGGCCATCAAAATGCCTCCTGCCGTCGAAATAGAGAAAGCGATCACTCCAAGAACAATGATCTTGAGTGTTTCCAATTGAAGGAAGGATCCCCCCTTCATAGTTATCCCCACACTGACTCCAAGAAAAATAGTGACCACGTTGATGATTTCATTTTGAGCGGCTTGAAGCAAACGCTGGGTCACTCCGCATTCGCGAATGACGTTCCCCAACATCAACATGACGATCAGAGGAGATGCATCGGGAACCAAAAGGACACAGACCATGGTCACCAGAATGGAGAAGGCTATTTTTTCCAAACGACTCACCTTTCGTAGAGATTGCATGCGTATGGATCTCTCGCGACGGGTGGTCAGGAGCTTCATGATCGGTGGCTGTATGAGTGGCACCAATGCCATGTAGCTGTAGGCAGCCACCGCAATAGGGCCCAGCAGCTCGGGCGCAAGTTTATTGCTGGTGAAAATTGCGGTAGGACCGTCAGCGCCTCCGATAATGCCAATCGAGGCAGATTGGAGTTTGCTAAACCCCATGAGGGATGCTCCCAGAAACGTGACGAAAACTCCCATTTGAGCCGCCGCCCCCAACAGTAAAACTCGAGGATTTGCAATCAGGGGGCCAAAATCAGTCAATGCTCCGACTCCTAGAAAAATCAAAGGCGGAAAAATTTCCATTTTAACTCCCTGAGTAATGATGTCAAAGAGCCCTCCCTCAAGGCGATGAATTTCCACACTCGCCTGATTTCCTCCCTGTGTAGGTTCGATCGAACTCAAGGTGGCCTCCATCTGGATCACACCCGAATGAACAGTGCCATCGGCCTGGACACCATCATGAATGATTCCCTTGGTCGGCAAATTGGCCACCAGTGCCCCAAAGGCAATGGGCACCAGAAGCAACGGTTCAAAACGTTTGTAAATGGCCAGGTAAAAGAGAAAGCTAACCACACCCCACATGGCCATCATCTGCCAGGTCAAATCAGCAAAACCGGTCAGTTGAAAAAATTGCGTGATACTTTCCATGCTTGGATCACTTTTTCAGGAACCCATGGTCACCAGAAATTGACCTTCCTCCACTTGATCACCCGGTTGCACCCTTAGGGCAAGGATCCTGCCTGAGCTCGGTGCGTGGACTTGGGTATTCATTTTCATGGCCTCGAGAACCATGATTTCATCTCCCTCTTTTACCTCCTGCCCCGCCTGAACCGTCAGACTGACGACTTTTCCAGCCAATGGACTGGGAAGAAAGATCCCTTCGTCGGAGGCGCTTGGGCTGGAAGCAGCAGAAGCCGTCTCAAGGGATTCGGTGCCCTTCACTTCCTGACCCTCTCCCTCTTCCAGGCATTCCACAGTCACATCGTAAGATTTCCCATGGAGGGTCACCCTCAGTCGCTTCATACCTTTACTCTTGAGTGTCATGCTTTTTTTCAGAATTCGAATCCTTAATGGAAACAATGCGGAAGGGGCCTTGGATCACCGTATGAACCGCTGCCGTCATCACCGCCACCAGCTCCGGATGCTCTTCAATAGGAGGCTTGGTCAGCGAGCCACGCGATGGCACAGGCTTCGATGAAATTTGTTCGACTGCCGGATCAGGCAGCTGCAGCCAGGCCATCAGCCAGCTTAAAAGTGCCACTACAGCCCAGAGAGAACCCAAAACCATCAACACAATCACCAAACCGGTCCCTTGATAAATCAGGAGATCGGTGAAGGATTCCGTTTGAGAATCAGTGACCTGGGCTAGAAGAAAATACATGGCTCCACAGGGAGACAACTCAACAACGCTCTACTATGATGTGTTGACCGGATCCAAGGCAATGGAATTGTGAGATGCGATCGCTCGAGCATGCCCCTAGATCAGAAATTTTGAAAAACCAGAACCCCGGAGGCTCTCGGCTTGCAAAGTCAGACGCCTCTACTAGCTTAGCGCACAGTATCAACAACCACGCCAGCCAATCTTCCACATCATGGAACCAGAGGAAATCACCCCTTTACCCATCAATGGAGAGCTTGATCTTCATACCTTTCGTCCCAATGAGATCAAGACGCTGATACCCGATTACATGGATGCCTGCATGGAGGCTGGCATCGAAGAGGTGCGCATCATTCATGGTAAGGGAACCGGCCACCTAAGGGAAGGCGTGCACCGTCTTTTGGAAAGGCTTCCTGAAGTCGCTTCCTTCCAACTGGCCCCTGAGTGGCATGGTGGATGGGGGGCAACCATAGTCCATCTAGGACAAAATGCTTCCGAGTCCTCTGCCGATTGATGGCCCCCTTCCCACCACTGTGAGGCACCCTTCGTCTCAAAAGGGACTGGTCGGACGCCAACCTTTGGGAACGGATTGAGGGCGAGCCAGTCCCGTGGATGCACTACGCCCCAACTCGAAGTCGGAAACCCTCAAATTGCGTCTCTCATAATAGGTCTCGTCGTTATTGAAACCGAAGAAGGTGGGAGAAAACTGGTCGACCAATTCAACAGCGGCTCGCCGGGGCACTTCAAGGCCCACCAGATGGTAGGATGCGTTGATAAACAAGCGCCTCAAGTCTACATCCAGCATGTCCACCGAAGCGCCCAGTGTCGTACAAAAAGCCTGGCCTTCGGCACTTTGATCCGGTGATGAGTAGGTGCGAAACCACGCCAACGGCATCATCGGATCATTTTTATCTCCCATCACAAGTGGCGAATGTTCCTCGAGACTTTCGGTGACACCTCCCAGAAGCACAATGGTGGCTTGCTCCGGGTTCAGATTGCGAATGCCGTAAACATCCGTCGGGCCGAAGATCTCTCCCACCCCATTGAGGACAGGATGATCGGCATTCACATCCGAGACGATGGCTCGAGTTCCCTGAACTTTGTGCCTGCCATGATGACTAATCCAGGTTTCCCCAAGAATCTGCAATCCAAATTGAGACCATTTGAATGCCCCGCTCTCGCCTGATCCCCGAAAGGCATGGGTCGCTGTTCGAAAACCAATCACTGGACCTCCCCGGTTGAGGTAACGCGCCAGATGAACATAATCGGCATCAGAAAGTTGGCGAAACCGAGTGCCAATAATCATCAAGTCAGCCGATTCCAACGCCTCCAGGCCCGGGAGACTCTGCTGGTTATTGGGGTCAATAAACCCCTTTTCGGGATCGATGGAAAAGAGAACCGTGCAATCGAAACCGTGACGCTGGCTGAGAATCTTGGCCAACATGGGGCAGGTCTCTTCTGACCGGTATTCTTCATCACCACTGATCAATACGATCTTTTTTCCAGATCCAGGCCCCGACTCCCCCGTGAAGGTCAGCCATTTGGAGTCCTCTGCTTTGAGGGAAAGGATCAAAAGCAGGCCGAAGCAAAAAGTGTGCATCAGGCCTCGAAAAAAAGCGTGAGTCGACAGTTTCATGGAACAATCAAAGGTGTCCTCTTTTAAAGATCAACGCAACCCTCAAAGGTGCTACTTCACAAGCGAGAAGCTTTCAAACAAGCGCTGTCTTGGTTTTTTGAACCAGTTTGATGTCACCGATCACCATGGACTTATCAACAGCCTTGCACATGTCATACAAGGTCAGGGCAGCAACCGACACCGCCGTGAGCGCCTCCATCTCAACACCGGTTGCAGCGGTGACACGCGCTGAGGCACGAATGCTGATCCGATCACGCGAGGGCGGTATCTGGCAGTCAACTTCACAGTGGGTGATCGGAAGCGGATGACAAAGTGGAATCCATTCCCCGGTTTTTTTAGCTCCCATAATCCCTGCCAGTCGTGCGGTCGCAAACACGTTGCCTTTGGCCATCTGGTTGGACTCGATGGCATCCAAGGTCCCTGACTGCATGAATATGACGCCTTCGGCGATGGCCTCACGCAGGGTCAGGGATTTGCTTGAAACATCCACCATGGCAGCTTTGCCTTCGGGATCGATATGACTCAAGGAATCAGAGGGCATGAGAACTTAAGGTATCAGGTTCGATGGTAGACTACAGTTGTTGAAGGACTAAAAGCCTTTCGGTAACGCTCGGACTGTTCGCTTCTCCAAGCATCTACCGACTTCTGAAGCAACGAGGCACTTTCCATGACGGGCGTCACGAACTTCGGGCGAAACCAGGGAAAACCACCAATCAGATCCTGGGTCACCAATATTTGTCCGTCACAGTCATCTCCAGATCCAATACCGATGGTGGGGATGGAAACCCGGTGAGTGATTTCTCGAGCCAGGTCTGACTGCACCAACTCAAGCACCAGGGCACAGACTCCCAGCTTTGCCAAAAGCTCTGCGTTTTCCAGAAGAGAAGCCTTTTCCTTTTCACTGCGACCCTTGATGCGATAGCCGCCTTCTTCGACCACTCGCTGAGGAAGCATACCCAAGTGTCCCACGCAAGGAATCCCTGACTGGAGTATGGCCTGGATTTGCGGGGTCACCTCCTGCCCCCCCTCCAGTTTGACGCCCTTCGCTCCAGCCGCCTTGAGCTGTATCGCATGGGTGACGGCCTGCTCGGGGTTCTGGTAACTTTTAAAGGGCATGTCGGCGACCAGAAAGCCTCTAGGCTTGGCACGAGCCGCGGCCCGCACATGATGCAGCATCTCCTCCATGGTCACGTGGGTGGTATCCGGATACCCCAACACGACCATCCCTAGAGAGTCTCCAACCAGAAGCAGGGGGATCCCCAATTCATCCAAAAGCCGGGTCATGGGGTAATCGTAGACGGTCAGCGCGGGCAGGAAGGACTTGCCTTTGAAAGCTCGAATGGTGTGCTCACTTTGTTGCGCCATGTCCATCAAACGCACTATTGAACGAAATGCCAGGTTTTGCAATAGCCACCTGTAATGGAGAGTCCCCCACTCGGTTCAAGGAAGCCGGGTGTTGTGATCCTGCAACCAACGGACGTCCGGATTGCCAGGAGAACTCAGCGTTGTAGGCATTTCTGCAATTTGGGGTAGCAGCCCTCCTTTGACAAGTGGCGGCATGGTATCGGGGTTTTGCCATTTCTTGACCTCCGAGTGCCCGTCCACAAAGGAAAGAGTGGCCGCTCGGTTGTGATAGGAGGCGGGAAAGTCAAAAATGAGCATTTGTTCAGGAAAGTCGGGATAGCCTTTCATTCCCACGAGAAAATTACCGTAATTGACGGCATCTTCACGGACATCTAGGAACAGGAATGTGGAAGAGGGCCCTGGATCGACAAAATCCGACTCCTTTTGATAAACCCGGTAGCCAAACCAGTAGGTTTTCTCACCTTCGCCCCAGGCTCCACAGTGCACGTTCATGGCCATCGATCTCACCCTGGGCATGGCCTTCTCACCCACCGATACGAGACTTTTGTCTGCAGGACACTTGAAAATCTCCTCTGATTGGACATACTGCCACAGAGGACTTCGGTGGATATCCCACTGAGGATCCCAGTTGGAGCGGTTGCTGGGATCAAAATTCATGAGGCCACGCACCCAGGCGGGTTTGATAGGCTCGGGTCCACCCGCATCTCGTGGATCACTGGCCGCAGTGATGTGGCCTTCATTGTCATCCGCGTAGAGAATCCAGCCATAAGTGAGCTGCCGATGATTGTTCAGACAGCGGATGGAGTGGGCTTTTTGTTTGGCGGCGCTTAAGGCAGGCAGAAGGAGGCCTGCCAGGATGGCAATAATGGCAATGATCACCAATAATTCGATAAGGGTAAACCCCAATGCTCGACTCGCGGCTGGCATGCGCACAACTGAGGAATCGACGGACATATTCTAATGAAGCTTATTTGGAGTCATCGGGTGCAAGTCACCTCAGAGCAAAGGATTTCTATCCATCCTTTAATAAGATTTTTAATATAAACCAAAGACAAGAGATAGCAACAGAACTGAAATTTTTGGAGCTGTTTGTGCTCCATACCTGAAGCAAAAAAAGATCCAACGGATTATCAATATGGATAAGTTACTCGTCATAGACGATGAGGCCGATGTGCGCTACGCCTTCAAGCGCATCTTTGACATGCCCGATCTTGAGATGCAGATGGCCTCCAGCGGCGAAGAGGGGCTGCGACTGCTGAAAGAATTCCGCCCAAATGTCATCATCATGGATATTCGGATGGGGGGGATGAGTGGTCTGCAGACCCTCGAGGCCATTCGCCAACTCGACACCAAAACCCCCGTCATTCTGATGACCGCCTATGGAGCCACCCAAACTGCCATTGAGGCCATGAAATTGGGTGCCTTTGATTACGTCCTCAAACCTTTCGACGTGCCCAAATTACAGAAACTCATTTTCGAGGCTCTCAAGGCTTCGAAGGACATGAGTAAACCGGTGACTTTCGAGGGCGACAGCGAATCTCTCGATGACGAGTTGGGCATCATCGGTCGGAGCGAACCCATGCAGGAGGTCTTTAAGCTGATTGGTCAACTGGCCAGCTCCGATGCCACCGTCCTGATCACCGGAGAAAGCGGCACAGGCAAGGAACTGGTGGCTCGCGCCATTTATCAGAACAGCCCGCGCTCGAAACACTCCTTTCTGGCCATCAATTGTGCCGCCATTCCGGAAAGCCTCCTGGAGAGTGAACTCTTCGGCCATGAAAAAGGCAGCTTCACCGGTGCCACCCAAACCCGTATAGGCAAATTCGAGCAATCTCACCAGGGCACGCTGTTCCTCGACGAGCTGGGAGACATGTCTCTTCCCACCCAGACCAAAATGCTGCGGGTCCTGCAATCTGGAACCTTCGAGCGCCTAGGAAGCAACAAACCCGTCGAAGTCGATGTTCGGGTCATTGCCGCCACCAACCAGCCATTGGAACAGGCCGTTTCAGAAAAAACCTTTCGGGAAGACTTGTTTTACCGACTCAATGTCGTGCGGATTCAGCTACCCGCCTTGAGGGACCGACAAGAGGACATCCCCTTGCTGGTTCATTACTTTCTGAGAAAGTTCTCCAAAATATACAAGCAAGCGGAAAAATCCATTCACCAGGATGCCTTGCAGGCTCTGAAAACTTATCGATGGCCTGGGAACGTCAGGGAGCTGGAAAATGTCATCCAGCGTGCTTTCGTTGTTTCCAAGGGGGACATCATTCTTTGGAGCAACCTGCCTACCGAAGTGACGCAGGACACAGCGTCTCAACCAGCGGGTCCAAATGCTACCCCTCCCATGCCGAGCACCCCTCAGGCCCCGCCACCCACCGGGGTCGCACTTCAGGATCAAAATGATGGCCTCAGCTCTGACATTGATCAACTCACCCAGGCCCTTTTCCAGTGGACTCGCCTTCATCCTGACCAGAAGTTGATCCCTACCGTTGAGCGAGAGCTCGTCCGTCAGGCCCTCAAGGAAGTCAAGGGCAATCAAGTGCGGGCAGCGAGCCTTTTGGGCATTACTCGAGCAACCTTGCGCAAGCGCATTGAAAAATTCGATATACGCCAGGAAATTAACGTCGACTAGAGGCTTGCGCATCTGACTCAAGCCGCCAGCTGCTGGTCTCAGGGAGCGACCTGGAGCCTTTGGTTCGACTCGTCGGATGCTAGGAGCATCCCGTGCTCCTTGTAGGGTTTGAGCATGAAATGCGTCGATGTCGAGACCACCTCCTGCAGCGTTGAAAGCTTCTCGGAAACAAAGGATGCCACATCCTTGAGAGACTCGCCTTCCACAAAGGCCAGAAGATCGTAGGAACCCGACATCAAGTAGCATGCGGTGACTTCGCGATGCCTGGCAATACGGGAAGCAAGGTGATTGAACCCCCCTTCGCGCTCAGGGGTGAGCTTGATCTCTATGACCGCGCGAACTCGGTCGACTTGGATTTTTTCATCATTAATCAAAGCCATGTATCCTAGAATGGTTCGATCGTCCTCAAGGGCCTGAATCCGGGTCTTGACTTCCGACTCTTCCATACCCAGCAACTGAGCCAGCTGCGCTGAGGAATAAGAAGCGTTTTCGCGTAGTAATTTCAATAGAGGTTCCATGGTGTTCGTCGCTTTCACATCATTGATTCAAGGGAGAATAGCCTCTGAGCCGACGCACTTGCTCAGGCAAGTGCTGCAGGAGATAATCCACCTCTTCATGACAGGTCTCAGTACCCAGGCTAAATCGAATACTGGACAAAGCTTGCCTGGGTGACAAGCCCATGGCGGTCAAAACATGCGAAGGCTCGAGAGAACCACTGCTGCATGCTGATCCGCTGGAAGCTGCCACCTCAAGACGATCGAGCTGGTGTAACAAGGCTTCCGCTTCAATGCCATCGAAACAAACGTTGGAGGTGTTGGGCAACCGCAAGGTGGGATGCCCGTTGACTTTTAGCTTGGGTATGGAACGCAACATCCCCTGCTCCAGATGATCCCTGAGAGCACCTACCTGGTTTTTTTGAGAGAGTCTTGCCGAGGCCAACTCAGCCGCTTTTCCAAGCCCCACAATGCCAGCCATGTTCTGTGTACCAGCTCGACGCCCAGCCTCTTGACCACCCCCATGCAGGAAAGGGGCAAATGGCGTGCCTTTCCGAATATAAAGGGCACCCACACCCTTGGGAGCATTCATTTTGTGAGCGGATAAGGAAAGTAAATCGACAGGCACCTCATCCACATGCACGGGAATTTTTCCGATCGCCTGAACCGCATCCGTATGAAACAGGATGCCTCGATCCCGGCAGCACATGGCAATGTCATGAATGGGCAGAAGGACACCCGTCTCGTTATTGGCCCACATCACCGAGACCATCGCCGTGTCCTTCCGTATGGCATCCTTGACGGCTTGCGGATCCAGCAAACCCTGACCATCCACGCTCAGACGAGTAATTTCCCACCCCTGACTTTCCAGGTAAGCAGCATAACGCAAATTGGCTTCATGCTCGACCAAGGTGACGATGGCATGCTTTTGCCCCCGCCCCACCATGGCCCCCAGGTGAAGTGCTGTGTTGATACTTTCAGTGCCACAGCCGGTAAAAAGAATCTCTTCAGGCTGAGCTCGAATCAAGGAGGCGACCTGAGCCCGTGCCTGCTGAAGGGCTTGCTTGACCGGACGGGCAAACCGATAAGCGCTCGAGGGGTTGCCCCAGTGCGTCTGCAGGAAAGGGATCATGACCCCGATCACTTCCGGGTCTACCCTCGTTGTCGCATTGTGGTCAAAGTATCGCATCCAATGGGAATTTAATCCTTACCACCCCTTGTCTCAACTCCTACCGAACCACCTCGATCCGTATGGGAAAGATGCGGTTCGAAATCTTTGGAGATACTGGTGAGATGGAATCGGATATTCTTGAACAGAAGACGCATGTCAAAGGATGCCTCAATTTCCTCATCCACCCATACTCCGGGCGCAAGCTGCTTTTGCCATACATGCAGCTCGACATGCCGAATCACACCAAGCAAGCCACCGGCAAAAGTCACCGGTTCCAGCATCCGAACGGCAACACCGACCGGGTGAAAAGTCTGTGTATCCACCCACAAGGTTCCTTCCATGGCGTTCATCAGGCGGTTGACCGAGCCGCGCTCAAGTTCCACCTCATCTTTGGGAGTCATTTTCAGGGTGAAGGCATAACGTCCCCTCTGGTGGATCATGCCCGTTTTTTCAGCATGGAATTTTCGTCGAAAAAGATCCATGTTCCGGGTCATCAAATGCTCCTGAGCCTCTTCCTCTCGATCCACCTTTCTATGGAGATACCGTTGCTGACGCTCAAGATTGTGCAAACGATCCTGCTCCCTCTCCTGCGCCGTAGCTGGACGGCCATTAATGGAAACCAATGCCTGATCCTTGCCATGGGTGAAAGCTCGATACGTCTTGCGCTCGACCTTGTTTGTCTGCCCACCACCGTCCAGTTTGTAAATGACCGATTCCCTGAGAAAGGTGTATGGCGATGCCTCTGAGGCCTGTTCGGACAACTGTTCCCTGAGGCGGTCCAGAATTTGATCGGCGGTGAGCAATTCCCGCCCAGGTGGAAGCTCCGCAGTGGCGAAATGAGCGCAAAAAAGCCAAATTAGGCATCCTGCAAGACCGAGGCTCCCGGGGATCGCCCTCATGAAGCCAGGGCAGCGAGAACCGGGGCGTTTGGCGAGATGAGGTAAAAAGAATGTCCGGTGCATGCCAAGCAAGGAGGACTATGTCCACAGAATGGCCATGAGGACAAGGTTTCATGCCCATGGTCTTCACAAGCACGATTCTCTCACCCATCAAAACTGTCCGACCTGTCATAATCAAGCTTTTTGAACTTTAGGCAAGGCACTCTCCTTCTTATACTGTGTGCATGGGGAAAGCCGAATTTGTCCATTTACACCTTCATACCGAATTCTCCCTGCTGGATGCGGCATGCAAGATCGACCGTCTGATGAAACATGCGGCAGAGCTTAAATTTCCTGCCATGGCCATGACAGACCATGGTGTCATGTACGGTGCTATCGAATTTTATCAGGCGGCGAAGAAAGCAGGCATCAAACCCATCATAGGATGCGAGGTGTATGTGGCCCCGGGCAGCCGGCTGGAGAAAAAATCCAGTTTTGGCGGAAAAGAGGTTTACAACCACCTCGTCCTTCTCGCACAAAATCAAACGGGCTACAAGAATCTGGTCCGTTTGGTTTCAGACGCTCACCTGGAGGGTTATTACTACAAACCGCGTATCGACAAGGAGATCCTTGAGGCTCACAAGGATGGTTTGATCGTTCTCTCAGGATGTCTGGCCAGTGAGATCCCCACATTCATCCGCCAGAACAAACTTCCTCAGGCAAGGGATGCGCTGGACTGGTTTCGACAGGTCTTTGGCAAAGATCATTTCTATCTGGAATTACAAAATCACGGCATTCCGGAGCAACAGCTTGTCAATCGCCGCCTGATTCAATGGGCCAAGGAATTCGATCTTCAGATGGTGGCTACCAACGATGTCCATTACATCAAGAAAGAGCACTCGCATGCACATGATTCGTTGATCTGTATCGGCACCCAGTCACACCTAAATGACACCAAACGCATGTCCTACGTGCCCGAACAGTTCTACCTCCGAAGTGCTGAGGAAATGACCGAATTGTTCAAGGAGGTGCCCTCGGCCATTTCCAACACATTGGCCGTCGCAGAAAAATGTGATCTGGAAATCAATTTTGGGGAGCTGCATTATCCAGTGTTCGATCCTCCCGAAACCTTCACCCGTGAAGGTTATTTGAGGCATTTGTTGGCCGAGGGTCTTTACAAAAGGTATCGCCTGGAGGTGGAAGTGGATGGGGAAACCTTCAAGGTATTGCGGGTGGAAGACCCTTCAATTCTACCTGGACTGGAGTCCGAAAGTGCGGACACCGGCTTGGATGAGCTCGACCCAAGAGAAGCGCTTGAAAACCCTGTCATTGCAAAGGCCCTGCAGATATTGATCGATCGCCTGAACGTCGAAATGG
>CACEMW010000026.1:0-35842 GCA_902560705.1 uncultured Verrucomicrobiota bacterium | reverse complement strand
AGTTCATCCAACAGCAATCGCTTTTGACGATAATGTTCGAAAAGAATCGGGAAATCTCGCTCGGGACAGCACTTTCCATAGAGTGGATTCAAGTAGGTTTTACCCCATTCAAAAAGACGCATATTCATACTCACAAACTAATCAATACCAATTACTTAAAAATCCTTACCCCCATGCCACACCAGGCGAAGGGGTGCTTCGCCCAGAGCTGGATTGGCGGTAGCCTCACAGGCAACATCAGCACCACGTTGGTCGGTCAGAGTTCGCACCTCTTGTGTCACCGATTGAAGTGAAACATCCCCTTTGTCGCCCATGATGGTATGCGTGGCACCAAATAAGGTAGCCATTTCCATGCGTTTGGGGAGCAGGTCGAAGGCAATGATGGGACAGGCTCCGGCAATGCGAGTACCCTGAATCACGTTCAACCCCACACCACCGCAACCCAACACCACCACCGATTGCCCGAGTTGAACTTTGGCGGCATTCACCACCGAACCAAACCCGGTCATCACTCCGCATCCGAGAATACATACCGAAGCCCATGGGATATCCTCAGGGAGTTTGATCACTGCTTCCTGACGAACCACCGTCCATTCCGAGAGGGTTCCCAGATGAAACGAGCGCTCGACGGGACGGTCGCCAAATGTAGTGGCCAAACCGTGTGCGTGCCCGCCCATGGAATCGACCACTGTAACGGGCGAGTGCTTTTCGCATAGCGCATGGTTTCCATACTGACACTGAAAGCAAAAGCCACAGGAAATCGCCCAGTTGAGTAAAACACGATCTCCTTGGATGACATGGGTCACGCCGGCACCGACGCTTTCAACCATGCCTGCGCCCTCATGCCCCAGGACCAAGGGACACCCCCACCCCATGGAATCATGGTCCTTGTGACAAAGCCCTGAGGCAGCCAACCGCACCCGTACTTCTTCCGGACGGGGGGGGATGCAGTTGGATATCCTACAGAACAAATCCACCGTGGACATCAGACAAAGCTGCGCGACTGGTCATGGTTGCCGACTTCATGGAAATGGTTCGATCCATCAATGGGCTAGGTGGGAAGCTACGGTCACTGAGTCCTGATATTTCTCAAGGTAATGAGCAAGGTCTCGCCGGTATTCCGAGTCTATGTTCAGCTGTGTGAGTTGTTTGTGGACGATGGCCAGCCCTTCTCCGTAGGACTCCGCTTTCCGAGCGTCGTCGTAACGCTTCGCTGGATCAGGATCCAGGAAGCATCGGAGAATTTGCATGAACCTTTCGTTGCGGGTGACATAGGCCGGAAGCATTCCAGGTAATTCCTGAGGAAGGCATGATTTGACTTCCTTGAGCTGTTGTTCCGTCACGCCGCCTCCTGGGCATAGAACCCGTCCAGTCATCAGAAAGAGCCCGACAAGGCCCACACTGTAGAGGTCGGATTGTATCGAGGCAGGAGCACGATCGTGGATCTCGGGAGCCATGAACATGGGCGTCCCGACAAGAATGCTCGATTTCTCATGAATCAAGTTTGCACGACCAAAATCAATGATTTTCACATAGCCCAGTGGATCAATCATGGTATTACTAGGTTTGATGTCGCAGTGAAGATAGTTGGATGCATGCAGGGTCTCCAACCCCGCAAGCATTTGCCTCATGATGTGGATTGCCACCCCTGGCTGGATGCACCACCGATGCTGAAAGCGATTGAAAATGATCTTGGTGAGTGACTCCCATTCGGCCAGAGAACATTTCATGCGCACAGCCTCCATGACTTCGGGATCCAATAACTGAAGCAGCGTCATGCCCTGAATCAGTTCCATTTGAACAAATCCAATACCATTGGTTTCCTCGTAAATGTCGCAATCCACCAAATTGGGAGACCGCACGGCCTGCAATTTTGAGACCTGAGCTGCAATTCGGCCCATATCCGTCCAGTATTTTTTCACACTCGGATAAATACCTGGGTCAAAAACCTTGACGGCGTGCTCGGTAACACAGCCCCTGGAACCATGCCGCCGGGCATGAAACACAACCCCTTGCTGGCCGCTGCCGATACGATCCTGAAACCGATAGGCCACGGGGTAATAAATGGATTGGGAAGCGACGATGGAATGAAATTGATCCTTTAGCTGGCGGTGCCCCATACCAGTAGCAGGCGCTGCAGATGAGGGATCCTCCGTGATCACGGTGTTCTCCTCCATCAGTGTCGGCACCTCTTCCTCGAGGGCGGGCTGCTGCTCATCCTTGGTCAGACTCTGATCGAAAGGCTTTGTGGTGTCCCCGACTTCCATCCAAAAAAAGGTGGCCATGCTTTGGCTTAAAAGGCAAGTCTCAAGCAGCTGAATGCGGATCTTCTCTAATACGCAAGAAAGTTTCTCGACCAAGAGTTAGCCATTGACCTGCACTTTGCGAGTTGTCCATTATCCCGAGCTATCGGCTGTTGCGGAAAACCAGCCTGATTCTCCATACCATATGGAGTCCGTTTCAAAACCGCATGACATCCACCAGAAGCCAGCTCCTATCATTCCAGAATCGATTGATGACACTCATTCAAGAGTGTCGATGTAAAGGCACGCCTCCATCCGGATCTTCGCTCTCCATTCCAGAGGACACCTTCAATAAACTGGCCCTATCTCTGGCCTGTCTTCAGTATCAATCCAACCCTTATCTGAGAGGATACCTGGATCGGTTCCATAGCCCTCCAACCCTTTGGTCACATTGGAAGGAAATTCCGGGTATTCCAACCCACGTTTTCAAAGCATATGATTGGACTTGCCTGGAAGAAAATGAACGGATGCGTGTTTTCCATTCCAGTGGTACAACCGGAGAGAAAAACAGCCGCCATTGGCATAGCCACGACTCTCTAAAACTATATGAGGCCAGCTTGCTTCAGTGGGCACGGCAACATCGTCCGTGGGCTGGCGACAGGTTACCTTTTGTCCACGGTGTTTTCCTCACTCCGCCGCCACACAAAGTGCCTCATTCTTCCTTGGTGCACATGTTTGATACTCTGGCTCGGACTTGCACTGCATCTACCACCCACCAATTTGCGGGGGAGGTTGGCAAGGATGGCATGTGGCAACTACCGTTGCGAGAGGTCGCCGAATCACTCCAGCGACAAACCCAGGCCATCTGTCTCTTTGGAACCGCTTTTCTCTATGTCATGCTCATGGACTACCTCCGGGAAAAATCGATGACACTGTCGCTTCCCAAAGGGTCTCTTGTGTTTGAAACTGGAGGCTACAAGGGGCAAACCCGTGCACTGAGCAAAGCAGACTTTGATCGTGCCGTGACCAAGATTCTGGGGGTTGAACCTCAAAATATTCTGGGTGAATATGGTATGAGTGAACTTAGCTCTCAAGCCTACCCTATCCAACAGCAACCAGGGACCGTACATGCTGAGCCATGGCACTTCCACTTCCCACCGTGGGCCCGACACCGGATTCTTTGTCCCGAGAAGGGTCATGCGGTCAATATTGGAGAGACGGGTATGATTCAGATCATTGACCTGGCCAACGTTTGGTCCAGCATGAGCGTGCTCACCGAAGATCTTGCCATCGAGCATGGCAGAAGCTTCCAGTGGGTCGGACGGGCCAACGGGGCCGAACTGAGAGGCTGCTCGCTCAGCACCGATCATTTTACCTGAGACCAAGCCCATGAAGTTGCCCAACTACTTTCTGGCCGATATGGCCCCCGACCAACCTGTGGATGCGAACGTGCTTCGGGAAGCTTGTCTGACACTCAAGCGTAATCGCAGGCACTACTTGCAGGAGCGGTCCACTCCAACCTTGATTCGAACCATTGCCAATGTCGCGGAAAATTGGACCTTACCCACCTACCCCATCCGCCAATGGACGCTGGAGCAAGGTCCGAAAGAAACAGGCTTTCCCATCCAAACGCTAACCCGCGGTCTCGATCAATTCATGTCTCAAGTCAATGAGAGTCAACTTCAGGCGGTTATTGAGCAGGATCTCGGCCACTTGAAACGGTTGGATCAACCGTGCCTCAATCCCTCCGATCCATCGGGCCAGAGGATGAGCATGGCATTTGGCCCTGAACTCATGGTGCACATAGGTGCGGGCATACTGCCCAATGCCATATGGACCCACATGATACTGGGAGTGCTCACCAAATCAGCTCAACTCATCAAGTGTCCATCCGGTGCGTCTTTCCTGGCGCGTATGTTTGCGCATTCCCTCTACGATGCAGACCCCAAACTTGGCACATGTTTGGAGGTGGCCGAGTGGGAGGGAGGAAATCATGAGCTGGAAAGTGTGGTTTTTGAGGAAGCCGATACAATCACGGCAACAGGTTCGGATGCGACTCTCAAGGAAATTCATCAAAGAGTGCCTCATGATACAACATTGTTGAGTTATGGCCATAAGGTCAGTGGTGTATGGATCACCAAAGGAGCTCTGGAGGGTCTGGGTACGCGTAAGCTTCTGCACAAGGTTGTCGATGACATCGTCGCTTGGAACCAAATGGGATGTCTTTCTCCCCATGTCATCTATGTAGAAGATAATCCGGATCTTCCGCCCATTCAGTTTGCTGAGCGGCTTGCAGACGCACTCTGCGACCGTGAAGTCGAAGAACCACGAGGGCCTCTCAACGCCACCTCTTCTGCGCGCATCGCCTCTCGAAGATCCTTTTATGCCATTCGCTCAGCACACACTCCGGGAACCGCCTTCTGGGAAAGCTCCGAGGGCACCGAATGGACCGTCGTTTACGAAGAAGATCCCATTTTCCAAACCTCCTGCCTGAATCGTTTCATTTACGTCAAAAAGATCGAGTCACTCAAACAAGTCATCGATGGCATGGAGAACATGCACGGCAAGGTTTCGACAATGGCATTGGCTGCCATGCCCATCGAGGCCGAAGCCATAATCGAAGTTCTGGGGCAGTGGGGTGTTTCTCGTGTTTGTTCCCTCGGAACCATGCAAACCCCACCTCTTGGCTGGCGCCATGATGGGCGACCTGCTCTGGCTGACCTCGTTCGCTGGATCGATTGGGAAATCTAAACAAACAACCCTTTTCAACATCCTATCATGGAATTACGAAAAACATTTCAATTTGAAGCGGCTCACCACCTCCTCCACTTACCGGAAGATCATAAATGCCGAAGGCTTCATGGACACAGCTTTCAAGTCGATGTCCTCGTTGATGGCCCATGTGATCCTCAACTTAGCAGGGTGATGGACTACGCCGAAATTTCGCAAGCGTTCAAGCCACTGTGGGAACAACTAGACCATCATTATTTGAATGAGATTGAAGGCTTGAAAAATCCCACAAGTGAGCGCGTGGCACTTTGGATATGGGACCGCTTGCGCCCCACCCTGCCACTGCTCAAGGAAGTGGTCGTTGCGGAAACGTGCACGGCAAGGTGCATCTACCACGGGGAGTGAGGCAGGGTCATGCTTGTCGGCTTGCCTTGCCTGAGGATCTTTGCAAGTCTCCCAGATGTCATGGAAACCCCCACCCGTTCGAGTCGCCAGCTGAAATCCCTCACTGCCATGAAGGCCTTTTTGACTTCGTTGTTCTGTCTTGGTTTTCTTGGGGTGAGCAAGACCCTCGCCGGAGTCGACTCGCCCAACGTCGTGGTCATCTTCATGGATGACATGGCTTATGCAGATATTGGTCCCTTCGGTTCCAAGAAATATCCCACCCCACATTTGGATCGGATGGCCAAGGAGGGGAGGATCATGACCGACTTTTATGTGACGCAGGCAGTTTGCTCAGCCAGCCGTGCTGGATTGCTCACCGGGTGCTACAACGTAAGGCTGGGGATCCTGGGGGCACTGGGACCGAGTGCCAAACACGGTCTCCATGAGGACGAAGTCACTCTGGCCGAAATCTGCAAACAAAAGGGCTACACAACGGCCATTTTCGGCAAATGGCACCTCGGTCATCACAAGCCGTTTCTTCCACTGCAGCATGGTTTTGACCAGTATTTTGGGCTGCCCTATTCCAATGATATGTGGCCATATCATCCGGGAGTCCGCCATCTCCCCATGGAAGAGCGTCTTAAGCGGTGGCCGCACCTACCACTCATCGAACAAAATGACGTGATTATTACAGCAATGACGCCCAAAGATCAGGAAGCATTGACCACTCAATACACCGAAAAAGCCGTCCGTTTCATCGAAGAGCATCAGGATGAACCGTTTTTTCTCTATGTCCCTCATTCAATGGTTCATGTGCCGCTTTATGTCTCGGATCGATTCAAGGACAAAAGTGGGGTCGGATTGTTCGGAGATGTCATGATGGAAGTGGACTGGTCGGTAGGGACCATTCTTCAAACGCTTCGAGACCTCAAACTGGATCAAAAAACACTGGTTGTCTTTACCTCCGACAATGGGCCATGGCTGAGTTACGGAGACCACGCGGGGTCAGCGGGCCCTTTGCGAGAAGGCAAGGGAACCATGTTTGATGGAGGTTGCCGTGAACCCACCATTGCCTGGTGGCCTGGAACCATTCCTGCAGGAACCCGATGTGAAGAACCAGCCATGACCATTGATCTGCTACCTACCGTTGCCCATCTGATCGATGCCCGGCTACCAAACCATCCCATCGACGGTAAAAATATCACCCCCCTACTGATAGGGACCACGGGGGCCAAAAGCCCCCATGAGGCCTACTTCATGTATTACGGTCGAGAACTTCAGGCCATGCGCATGGGCCCGTGGAAGCTGCACTTCCCTCACGGATATCGAACCATGGGAGGTCGCCCTGGGGGCACCGATGGAATCCCAACGGATTATGAACAAACCCGTATCGGCCTTTCCTTGTTCAACCTTCGAGAGGATGTGGGTGAAACCAAAAATGTGATTGACCGGCATCCGGAGATTCTTCAAAGGATGCAGCAGCTGGCCCAGACCATGCGAAGCGAATTGGGTGACTCACTGACTCAAATCCAAGGCAAAGGGATCAGGGCACCCGGCCGACTTTAACCCCACCTCTCATGTTATCCACCTACCGGTCATTTGAATTGATTTTTTCCTGAAAGAAACGATTTCAAATAGCAGCCTTATGATTGGAGCCTGTCTCATCTGTGATTCTCAAACCCTGTCCATTCTCCACGCCAATGGAATGGCTTCACAACTGCTGGAGGTGCCAGGAGAGTATCTATTCGGCAAGGATGTGAGACAATGGCTGGAACAAACCGTTGATGAGGAGGGCGATTGTCTGGATCGCTGGCTGAAACAGATGGAAGATCCCAGATTGGAGCTGAATATCCGTCTGGCCCATCTCTCAAGCCCTGATGCGCACTACAAAGTGCACCTCGAACGCCTGTCCGGCAACAACGAGCCAAGAATCCTGATCCAATTCTGGAAAACCTCTCCCCAGAAACCAACAGCAGAGGGAGTGTCTGAATGGCACTACCGGAACACCGTTCTAGATAATCTCATGACCACAGGGGGAGGCATTGCTCATGATGTCAGCAACATGCTGACACCATTGATGATGTCTGTCGACTTACTGCAGGAGGAAGGCCCCAAAGCCAGGGAGCAAACCCTTCAGCAGTGGAAAAGCGGCCTTCAGAAATTGGCCAGTCGCCTCAAAGCCTTTTTCCAGTTCCTCAAAGGATCCACCCAAGCTACCCCCATTCAGGATCTATCTGCGGAAATTCACAGCTTTCTTCCCCTGCTGGAGTCTGCCCTTCGAAAGAACCCGCATCCTTCGCTACAGGCATCCAGTGACATCCATGCATGCCCTCTTAGCGTTGATCAATTGCACCATCTTCTTTTGACCACCTGCCAGGTCGTCAAGAATCACTCAACCAAAGGGCGCGAGATTCAAATCATTATCGGCGATTTTTTACTGGATGAATCTTCGCCGAAGACGCTTAGGGAGCTTCCGGAACACATGAAGCCAGGTAACTACTCCAGCCTGACCATTACTGACCGGGAAGCCAAAGGCGATGTTAGCGTGTCGCAAAGCATCTTACCTCCACCCCTAGCCCATGCGAAGGATGGTTCAGACAAGGGGTCAGGCCTCTTGATTCTAAGAGACCTGGTGGAATCCCTGGATGGATGCATTCGAGGCGATATCAATCAAGAAAACGGTGTTGTTTTCACCATCATTTTACCTCGAGCCAGTAAGTCAGCAGATCCTGCGGTCACGAAATCTTCCGCACAAACGCCAGAAACTTCTACACTGCCAAACACACCCACCATTCTTTATGTTGAGGATGAGGAGCCTCTACGAAAAATTGCAGGAGCCGTTCTCAAGCGAGCAGGCTATGAGGTCATCTTCGGGATCAACGGCGTCGAGGGTCTGGCAAAACTCACCCAGGAAGGTAAACGGCTCTCCTTGATCATCACCGATATCGCCATGCCCGAAATGGACGGCATCGAGTTTGCCACTCTGTCCAGGCAGTTGCATCCCGAGCTACCCATCATCATGGTCAGCGGCCGTTTTGATGATGCCGTTACCGAGAAACTCAACGGGCTTCGCATTGAAGATCGAATCCATAAACCATTCACTGCTGCTCAGATCAAACAGGCTGTAGGCAAAGCCATCCACCGCTCCTAGACAAGGAACTCGTGAGTCAGGGCATTCGGAAGGGGCTTTCCCAGGGATGCAGACCGGACACATATGAGTGGCAACTGGACTTGTAGTCTTGCGGCTTTTGAGCATCTTCGCCCGACTCAAACCCCAGGTCTCAGGGCCTGAGCCACCCCACAATCGATCGAAACCGATCTGAGTTGTTTCCCGGATTTAGATCTCCTGCGATCGAACCTTCGAGAATATCCCACAATGAAGGATCAAAAGCCCTGAGATCACTGGAGAAGGAAACATTCCCGTCACCCCAGAGATCGTTCAA
The DNA here is from genome assembly GCA_902560705.1 of uncultured Verrucomicrobiota bacterium. Lineage (GTDB taxonomy): Bacteria > Verrucomicrobiota > Verrucomicrobiia > Limisphaerales > AAA164-E04 > UBA7971. The sequence continues at coordinate 27,042 of CACEMW010000026.1, read as the reverse complement.
TCCCACCGGGTTTCGGTTGGTTTTCTGCGGGATGGTTTTGAAGGAATAGATGAAACCCGTGAAAAAAGTTCGGTCCGAAGCCATCTGGGTCGTCTTGGTGGCTACTTTTCTCCATTGAGCCTGGTTGAGATCATCGGTGTGAGAAAAAGCAGACTGCCTGGACTGAGGATAGTAAACGTAAATGGAGCGCACCCAGGCACCCCGAGCCACCGGGAAGGGGTTCTGCGTATTTTGATAGTATTTTAGCTCATAGCCCCTACCCTCCAGATTAGCACCGATGCCCTTTAGACTTGGGTCAAAGTAGAGTCTCGGCTCGGTAAAATAACCATATCAGAACAAATGCCCATGATTGAAGGGGAATTCCTGATCGGCTGGTTGGCCATCGGCTCCACAAAAAAGTCGATACGACCACCAGGGTTGGCTTCCCGGCATCTGCTCTGGGTTAAAAAGGGAGGGATATAGTTTGTCCTCGTGATCATCCGCGTAAATCAAGGTGGCGATGCCCAATTGTCTCAGATTATTGATGCAGTTGGCATGATGCGCCTTGTTTTTAGCAGCACTCAGCGCAGGAAGTAACATCCCCCCAAGGATCGCAATGATGGCGATGACAACAAGCAACTCGATGAGAGTGAAAGCCGATGATGGGCTTTTCTTGTTGGGTTGAGATCGGACAGGCTTCAAAGGTAGGTCCGTCATGAAAGTGCACTGATCCTGTTCCATGCAAGGCTTGTTACTGTAAGCAACCTCTTAACCTGCTGACCTAGAACGATTTTATCATTTTCTGACTTGATGGCAAGAGGTGTGCCATAATGTCATTCATGACGAAGTGCCTCAATGGGATCCAGGCTGGCCGCGGCATTGGCGGGATAAATCCCAAAAACAACCCCGATGGCTCCAGAGATGCTGAATGCCAAAGCCACGGACCACCAGGTGATGATCGTGTTCATTCCCGTGGTCGAGGTCACCAGAATAGGCGTGATGACCCCGACGACCACTCCCACTAAACCGCCCCCGACAGAAAGGACCACCGTTTCCACCAGAAATTGAGTAATGATGTCCCGCTTTTTGCCACCTAAAGCACGCCTCACACCGATTTCCCGGGTCCTTTCTGTGACATTAGCCAGCATGATATTCATGATTCCAATACCGCCTACAATCAGCGAGATGGCCGCAATCGAACCCAAAACAATATTAAACATCCGCTTGGTTGCTTCTGCCTGCCGAAGGAGCTGCAACGGAACGGTAATTTCATAATCCACGTCCTTGTGAAACCGAGAAAGCATGGTACGCACCTGGGGATCCGCTGACTCTACAAAGGAATGGTCCTTCATTTGTACTCTTATCTCGTGTAACTGCACCGTTTCGGAGTTCACCTGGTTTCCCGTTCGTTTAATGAGGGTCTCACCAAAGCGAGCCTTGCAGGTTGCAAGAGGCAGATACACGTTATTTTCCAGAGTTTCTCCTTCAGACTCTCCAGATTGTGGCCTTTCATTGGGTGTATTGATTTCTCGCACCAAACCCACCACTCGATAATAGACCCCGGCAATCTTGATGGTCTGTTCGAGAGGGTCATGATAGGGGAACAATCGCTGAGCCAGAGAAGTGGTCAGAACGCAAACGTTTTGCTTGTAGACTTCATCCATATGGGAGAGGAACCGTCCCTTGATTAGATCAATACTAACAATATCAGGGTAGAAAGAGAGGGTTCCGATCACCTGGCAAGGTAGCTCGATTTCAAAAAAACGAATGCGCTCCCGAATCAGGCGCATCGGAAGGACGCGTTCCACTCCTGGAATGGTGGAGTAAATACGAGCGGTGTCATCATAGGTCAGACCATAACGAATCCCTCGACTTCGACCACCGCTGTTGTTTTGCTCTCGCGCCTCATCTGGCGGCTTCACGCTGCGCACAATGATATTGTTGCTGCCAAGCGCCTTGATGCGTTCCTGGGCTTCATAGGAAGCACCTTCACCGATGGCCAGCATGGCGATTACCGAGCAGACTCCGAAGATGATCCCCAACATGGTCAATCCAGATCGCAGCTTGTGCAGCAACAAGGTCTTGATGCCCAGCTGTACTGTACTCATGAATTGTTGATAACTGACCATGAGCCTTAGCGACGCTTGTAAACTTTCTGCCTCTCTTCGCCCGTGCGGCGCTTAATTTCTTCCCGATCCACATGGCCATCTTTCATGTGAATCACCCGATGGGCCCGCTCAGCCACGTAATTATCGTGGGTTACCAAAACAATGGTCTTGCCATCGTCGTTGAGTTCATCAATCAAATCGAGCACTTCAAGACCCGTTTTGGAATCGAGATTGCCAGTGGGCTCATCCGCCAAAATCATCAACGGGTCATTGACCAGAGACCTTGCAATAGCCACACGCTGCTGCTGACCACCACTGAGTTGATTCGGGCGATGCGTCAGTCGTTCCCCTAATCCCACGAGCTGGGCCAGTTCTACACATCGATCGTAGGATTCTGCCATACTCTTGCCTTGGTAAAAAAGGGGCACCTGAATGTTTTCTAGGACGGTGAGCTGGGCAATCAGATTGTAGGACTGAAAGATGAAACCAATGCGCCTGCCCCGGACATCCGAGAGGGAATCATCCTCCATTTGGGCCACATCCTCTCCTCCCAGCCAATACGATCCAGCAGTAGGACGATCCAGACATCCTAGCAGGTTGAGCATGGTCGATTTTCCTGAGCCCGAAGGGCCCATAATGGCGACATATTCCCCTTGATGGATGTCAATGTCCACACCATCAAGGGCCATGACCTCAATGTCATCCCCCATGACATATTTCCGCTCGACACCCTGAATTCGAATGATTGGATCGTTAGCCAAAATGATACCTTTTCGTGAAAGCAATCCTCGGGCGCTTACTGCGATTATTGAGGACGACCCTGCCCTCCGCCTTGCATACGCTGAAACTGCTTGCGCGCAGCTTCACGCTCAGCATCACTAATCTGGCCATCTCCGTCGGTATCCAGGCGCTTCATAATGGCCTCTCGGTCAAATCCCCCAGACTTCCCTTGCCCTCCTTTGTTACCACCACTCTCACCGCCCCGACTAAGATTGGATTGTTTGATCTTTTCCAAAGCCTTGGTATCGGGCTTGAGTTGATCTTCGGTCACCGCTTCATCATCACCAAATACCTCGCCTGCAAGGTTGATTTCCTCCATTTGAAGCGGTGGGGCCAGAAGTATGGCATCTCCTGCATCTACTCCATCCAATATTTCAATGAATTTTGTGTTGAACAAACCTACTTCTACGGGTTTGGGCTCGGCACCACTCATCATCTGCTTGAAAACCACCTGCTTTCCATCCAAGGTTGTGACCGATTGAATCGGAACCTTCAGAGTATTAGGAATATTGGTGATGACAATTTCAGCACGCGCCGAAACGCCGGGCTTTAAATCTGGCAAGGTATCGGTCACAAGAATCTCAGTAGCGTATTCCTTTAAGTTGGGATCACTGAAAAAGGAGGCCGAATCAGGCAGCGGTGCCACTTTGCTGACGATGCCCTTGTAACGCTGGTCCGGCTGCTGATCCAGCACAATGAACGTGGTTTGCCCCTTTTTGACCTTGCTGATTTGAGATTCGTGAATCTTGATATCCACCTTCATCTGAGAAGTGTCCGGAAGGGTTATCAATTCTTGCCGTTTGCGAACCTGAGCCCCTTCTTCAATCATGGATTCAGAACTGAATCGACTGCGGCTTTTGGCGTACACTACCATGCCTCCTTTGGGAGCAAAAATTTTAGATTTTTCTAGCTGCTCCTCCTCACGCTGCAACCTTTCTTCATTAAGCCGAAGAGTGTTGCTCTGAGTGGTAAGATCGGCAATGGCTTTATTGAGAGTATTGGTCCCCTGGAGAATGACTCGGGTCAACTCATTGGAAGCTTCTATCAAAGCTGATACATAGGTTTCCTCTAACTTGGGCAGGTCATATAGTTCTAGCATTTTGAATTCCGTTTTGGCCTGTTCCAGACTGAGCAAGCCATTAGTGACTGCCATTTGGTCTCTTTCAAGATTGGTTTTGGCCTCAAATCCCTGATCGAACAAACGCTGGGACCAATAGAGTTGGTTTTGATTCAATTTGAGGGATTCCTCAGCCTGTTGAATGAGAATTTCGGCATTTCTCAATTGTTGAAGTCGGTCCCCCTCTATGAATTTACGATAATCTATGTATGCAAAGTTGGTATTAAGTATGGCAGTATCAATCAAACTCTGCACTTGGCTTTGTTCGATTTCCAAGTTTGCCTTGGCGGCCTCGAAGGTTTGAACAGCACTTTCAAAACTCAGTTTTTGCTGGTTTACCTGCTCCACAGCCTCCGCTGAATCCAATTCAACTAAAAGGTCTCCACTTTTGACGACCTCACCTTCAGGAATGATGTAAATGACTCTTGAAGTCCCATCCACTTCATTGCGAATCACCTCCTGATTCACCGCCTCTAAGGTTCCACCCGCTGTCACAGAAACAAGAAAATCGCCTCTAATCACTTCAAAAGTTGAGGTATTGCCCTCTTTGACACCAACTGCGCTTGAAAGCATCCATAGGAGCAAAGCGGCGATACCAGCAAGACCTGCAAGCGCATATGTTTTTCTTGAAGGCCTTGCACTGCCTTTTTCAGCATTTTGATTCATGGTAAGACTTAGCTGTTGATTATTGGAAAAGTTGATCAGGAGTGATGAGTGTTTCAGACTCTTTTGAGCCTGCTTCGGGCGGGGTGGCAGACTGCTTGCGTTCACCTGTTTTGAGGTCGACAATGATCGCTTCTTCACTGATCCAGAATTTTTCTCGATCAGCTCGCAAAACACCGATTTCCAGAAACAAATTCATACGCGCTCCAAGATAATTCACCATGGTAGTACTCAAAGCATTCCGAGCCGCCACCAAGTTATCCTGCGCACGCACGATTTGATCCACCGTTGCTCTACCTGCTTGATAGGTCAAGCTGGCTCCGGTAACACGCTTGGATGCTAATTCCATAGAAACAGTCTGGATCTGATAGTTCTGCTCAAATTGCTTGAGGCTCCTAAGTAACAGGCGGATGGAATTCCGTTTACTGTCCAGAGCCAAGCTAAGGTTTCGCAAAGCTCTCTCAAAATTAATCAGTGTGGTACGATATTGATTACGCTCATTAAAACGGTTGACAGGGATGTCCAACTCAACACCCATGGTCGTCCTAACATTGTCGGAGTCGAAACTCGCGTAACCTCCGAAGGAATCACCTTCATCACTGAGGGAAGCACTTGTGAAGAAATCGATCCCCGGCTTGAGTCGGTTGGCAGCCACGTAAACCTTTCGTTTGGCATCCTCAAAACGGTCAATTTCATTCATCAGTGGCCAAGAATACTCAATGGCAAGATCAAAAGCATATTCCGTATCCATTTCTATAAAGGGCAGACCAGCTTCCGTAATTTCTTTCAGAGCTTTGTCGTCCAGTTTAAGTTCAGCTCCCAACGGCAAGCCCAAATCGATTTTGAAACGATCTAAGTCGGTACCGTAATTTGCAATGGCATTGATATAGTTATTTTTGGAGGTCAATTCAGCCTGCTGAATCTCTCCAAGGTCCACATTGGAGACTCGGCCAGCATCTAATTGTTCCACCAATCGAGCCGTCTCATTGGTCCTACTTTGATAATCGGCGTAGCTATTGCGAATAATATCTCTTCCTCTCAGTAGTCGAAAATAATCCTGCACTTTACCGACTGCGAATTCATTCTGATAGTGATTAAAATCACGAATGGCGTAAATCACATTGCGTTCGGCCTGGCGAAGATTTTCTGCGGCTACCCGACTCCCAAAGCCACGGAGAAGAGGCTGACTTAAGTTCAGACTGATCGCATCCGAAACACCTTGCCTTGGATTGCCCACATAAAATCGAGTCAAGTCACGGGTTAGGTTGGCACTGATCCGCCCCCCAGTCCGCAGTAGCTGAGAGACAGAAAGTTGACCCGAAATACCCATCAAAGGGTCACCATCGCCTTGTGGGTTCGTATAGTCGGCACCTGCGGTAGCCAAGAATTGTGGACTGAAAACAAATTCTGTTTCACTCAAACTCAGTGCCGATAAATAAAGGGACTCTTTCTGACTCTGATATTCTCGGCTACTCTCAATGGCAATTTCGAGTGATCGATCTACATCAATTTCCATGATTTTCTTCAAATCTCGCTCGGCAAGGATTTCTTCTGATGAAACCTCATCCGGCGAACGATCAGAATATGGCGTAGTAATAGTAAAAGGATCCTTTTTTCCAAAAAGGTCGTTCTGAATCTTTTCAAGAATGCCGTAGGTGTTCTTGTCTGCTTTCTTTTTGTAATAAGAGCTTTTGCATGCCAACAAGGATATGGAAACAAGAACTACCCATAAGGTGACCAGAGAGGTTGATTTGTTTGGAAAAAATAAATTCACGAGCCTTGTTAAGCACAAATTTAAAAAAAGAGTCAGAAAAAAAAACCGCCTCGAGGAGACGGGTTCGTAAGTAGTTTTTGAATCTATGTAGACTTATTCGAGAACGATCGCTCGGTAGTACCTCCCTTTGCCTCGGGAAACCCGGTCGCGAAAAGACACTGTACCGCTCTCATTGACTAGGATGCCTCCACGATCGAACCACGTCTGGAAATCTTCGGTGCCTTGAAGCTGATACGACTGACCCACTTCACCAATGATGGTGATTTCTATAAGACGCCCATCGACTGCTATAGTCACCACCGGACTTGCAGGAGGCTCCACCACCTTGGGCTCGACCGAAATAGAAACAGGAAGGCTGCGAGCAGCGAAACCACCTGATGAGGCAACCACGGCATAATGACCCGTATCGGATAGGGTAACCGATTCAATCGAGAGAACCGCCGAGTTGGCTCCCGGAATATCCACACCATCTTTTTGCCATTGGAAAGCAATATCGTCGGCACCTTCGGCAAGCGCTTCCAATAGAAGCGGGGAACCTTCCACCAGGGTGTGTTCAGAGGGTACGTTGGTCAGTGAGAGCGGGTTTTCCACTCCTTCCACATCGAAAGTCTGAGTCCAATCAAAAGCGCTGGAGCTAGAAATGATAATGGCCTCGCCAACGCTCAATGAAAATTCCTCACCTGAAGTCCATAACCAACCGGTTTCTGCGTTAGCGTATACACCGAGGGTGGCAAGAGTGCCTTCACCGTCGATGGTGGAAAGAGTCGTGCCTTCCGGCACTTGAAGACCCAACTCCGATTCAATCAATCCTGCCAGGGCCAGTCGACTGGCTTTGACAGAATCGCCGGCAGGAACCCAATTGACCAGACTCCCTACCAATGGCTTGCCAGAAGTAAACCACTGGTATGGCTCAGGGCTGTCCACTCGAGCTCCTTCTCCCGGAGTAAGCGTCATCCCTGGAACGGACCATGAGGCAGAGTCCGTCGACCATACCGAACCCTGCCATTCACTGTTCACAAGTTTGGAAACAGTAAATCCATCCGGAGCATCGGCAAAAAGGGAGGAGACCAGATTGATGCCCGACTGAAAGGGGTTCGAAATCAGGGAACTACCTTGCGGGAGTTTCACCAAGTGGAAACCCACCCCAACGGACTGGCCTTGGACTGCTAGAGCGGAAGCAAATAGGAGTGCGCAGACATACTGGCAGAGTCGTTGGAAGCACCGGAATTCTGGAAGCGAGTGGGTGTGCATGATACTAGAAAACTTTTATGTGTAGAGACTTCTTAAGCCTGTAAGGAAAGTGTGTCAAAAGTAATCGCTGAGAACAAGATTTCATCAAATTTCCAAATCCTCATCTTCCTCAATAGCTTGGAGTTTGGCCTTCGGCAGCTTCAAGCGAACGAATCCGTATATCAAATACGAGGTAAATGCCAATGGCAGGAAAATCGGAAGCACGGTTTGATGAAGAATGAAAAGCAGGCCAATGAACAAAATCACCATCACCATGGTCATGAAACGACCGCGCAGTCGAAACCCCACTCTCTTGAAGGAGGGGTAACGCACCTCGCTTATCATCATGGCAGAAAGGAACACCATCAAAACCGGAAGCACATAGCGCCATTGCCCGGTTGAAAAACCCTTGTCTTCCCACCACATGAGGAAAAGCGTCAGCGAAGCCACCAAACCAGCCGCTGCCGGAATGGGAAAACCTAGGAATTCACGACTGGACCCAGACTCCGGTTGCGTAGCCATGACATTGAAGCGGGCCAGACGCAAGGCTCCGCAAATAAGATAAACCGAGGAAATGAACCAACCGATTTCTTGATGATTCACAAAAACATCTTTCAGCACAACTTTGTGAACCAGAAAAGCAGGAGCGACTCCGAAAGACACAATGTCAGCGATCGAATCAAACTCGCGCCCAAAAGGGCTCTCCAAGCCACCCATTCTAGCTACCCTGCCGTCAAGCAAATCAAAAAAACATGCCAAAAGAATGAGTAGAAGGGCCTTGACGATGATCTGGTTAAAATCCTCTCGGGCAGGATCGGACTCAACAATATGTGTAAGAGCAAGGAATCCACAGAATAGGTTTCCAGCCGTCATCAAGTTGGGCAGGACAAAAAGATTGAGTTTGGTATCCGATGACTCTTTGTCACTCACCGGAGGCGGATTGATACGGGCAACCATAAGTCTCCTTTTTACAACATCCCTCAAAATACCATTCGACAATTACAAGGTCATTAAACACTAGATGGCTCATCGACCTCCACACCGATAACCTAAAGATCTCTAGGATCGGTCACCTTGCCGATTAAGGCGCTGGCTGCCACGGTTGCAGGAGATGCAAGAAACACTTGCGATTCCTTGTGGCCCATTCGGCCGGGAAAATTCCGGTTTGTGGCGCTGATGCATTTCAGCGGCTTGTTCATGCGACCAAAAGTGTCAACCGGGCCACCCAAGCATGCTGAGCAACCGGCATTTTCAGTCATTTGCACCCCTGCGTCGGTCATGATTTGCCAGACCGACTTGCCATCCCAATCGGTCGCTTTGAGCTCGTCCACGATCTCTGGTGTCGCCGGAACTCCAAAGGTGTCTATGGTCACCGACTTGCCGCGAATTACTTCGGCAAAGGCGAGAAAATCGCTGGTTTTGCCGCCTGTGCAGGAGCCGATGTAAGCTCGGTCCAAATCCATGTCTGAAAGCTCTCTGGCCAAGCGACGATTTCCTGGATCCGGATGGCAGGCAACCGTAGGCTCCAGTTTGGAAAGATCGATGACGTGCTCGGAAAAGAAGGTCTCCTGAGCATCGCACTCCACTGGAAGGTAGTCCGACGGCGTCCCGTTGAGCCCCGTACGGTATTTAACGTAAGCTTCGGTCTTTTCATCAAATTCAAAAATCCCGTTTTTGCCACCTGCCTCAATCGCCATGTTGGCCACTGTCATGCGATCATCCACCGAAAGGCTCCTGGCCCCTTCTCCGTCGAATTGCATGGCACGATACGTGGCGCCGTCGAATCCGATTTCTCCGATAATGTGTAGAATGATGTCCTTGGCCATGACTCCAGGCTGCAAAGCTCCTTCGAGTCGAAAATGCATGGTTTCCGGCACTTTGATGAGTAGTTTTCCCGTACCCATGACAAAACCAGCATCGGTGTTGCCAATGCCCGTGGCAAATTGATTGAAGGCACCTGCCATGCAGGTATGAGAATCGGTTCCAAACAGCACCTCCCCAGGCCGAGTATGACCTTTTTGGGCCAAAGCCGTGTGGCACACTCCCGCGTAATGAGACCCATACTGCTTTTTGAGCAGGCCTTGAGAAGGGTTGAAGACCCACTTTCCGTCAGGATCGTCAATGACATCGTAGAAATACCCAATTCCCTGCTCTTTGACAAATTCACGCAGGATATCCACGTTTCGATTCGAACGGGAATCTGCGGTAAAAATATAGTGATCAGGAATGATCACAATCCGCTTGTTGTCCCAAACCTTGGCATCCTCGCCAAATTCTCGCTTGAACACACCTATAGTACCCGGGCCACAGACGTCGTGGGTCATCAGCGTATCAGCTTTGACCCACACATTGTCTCCTGCCTTGACTAGAGCTTTGCCAGATGCACGGGCGAGTATTTTTTCAGTCAATGTCATCATCAAGCGGACATGCTAGTCACAAAAAAAGTATCATTTCAACCTTCATTCGAACATCTACCGCTGAGATGAAAGCAAACAAAAATAAAAAAATCCCCCGCCAGCGCGAGCCAGCGGAGGAAATTGGGAACTGAGCATGTTGTGAACGCGAATAGAATATAACGCAAACCAATAAAACTGTTATTTGAGACAAGGCTGCTTGGAATTTGTTCAAAAAAAAAAACTATATTTGAAGCTAACAAAATTAGCCTTGCCTAATTATTGCTTGATTCTTCTCATGCCTTTTCTTAATAGAAAGGTGGTGCAAGACTTGTATGAAGTATCACGATGAGCTCAGAGCGAAAACCTTCTGATTCGATACCACTGGAAATCCACGATCTTACGGTCGCTTATCAAAGCAAGCCGGTGCTGTATGGCATTGATGTAGCCATTCCCCCGGGAAAACTCATCGGCATCATCGGTCCCAACGGGGCTGGAAAGTCGACCTTGATCAAATCCATCATGGGGCTGATTCCTATCGAAGCAGGTTGGATACGCCTTTTTGGTGAGCCAGGTAAGAGGCATCTCAAACGGGTCGCTTACGTTCCACAAAAGGAATCCGTCGACTGGGATTTTCCTGTCAATGTCCTAGATGTTGTAATGATGGGACGCTACGGAAGGTTGGGATTGTTCCGTCGGCCGAAAGCGCACGATCGCGAAGTAGCCTGGGCCTGCCTGGAAAAGGTGCATATGACACCCTACGCCGATCGGCAGATTGCCAATTTGAGTGGTGGACAGCAGCAACGTGTTTTCCTCGCTCGAGCCTTGGCACAGGAATGTGACCTTTACTTGATGGATGAACCTTTTGCCGGCGTGGACGCTACGACCGAGGCCTCCATTATTGAGCTTCTCCATGCCTTGAGGGCCGATGGCAAAACCATTCTGGTGGTCCACCATGACCTGCCGACGGCAAGGAATTATTTTGACATGCTGATGCTCCTCAACATGCGCCTGATCGATTTTGGCCCTACCGAGACCATATTCACCTATGAGAAGCTGCAGAAAACCTACGGGGGAAGATTGACCATTCTTTCAGAAGTTGCGGATGCCGTCCGGCAAAACCATGAACCATAGAGGCCTTCTAAAACCCTTCAACAACTTATGGCCGCTGGTCTTGTTCTGGATAGGCACCTGGCAGGCTCGAGCCGATCGTATCGGCGAAATGGTTGATATCAGTCTGAAGGATCAGTTCATCCGCTTCGCATCCCTGGAAGATCCTGCCCTGCGCTTCGCTCTGGCCGGTGGCGTGATTCTCGGGATTCTGTGCGGTATGATGGGCACCTTTCTGGTGGTTCGAAAGCTCTCACTTGTTGGAGATACCATCTCACATGCCGTTCTTCCTGGTGTTGCCGCAGGATTTCTCTGGAACATGGAGAAAGACCCTCTGGCCATCCTCATCGGCGCTACTCTGGCAGGACTCATGGGGATGGTTCTGGTTTCCCAACTCACGCGTCACACGCGTCTCAAGGAAGACACAGCTCTGGGGATGATTCTTGCGGGTTTCTTCGGGGTGGGCATCTGCCTGATGGGCATGATTCAACGCCTGCCCACCGGCAACAAAAGTGGGATGGACAAGTTTTTGTTCGGCCAGGCAGCTGCCTTGGGCTGGCAAGAAATTCAGATCATGGCTCTGGTGGGGCTTATCGCCCTGAGCATGATTTATCTTTTTTACAAGGAACTGCTGGTTTCGAGCTTTGATGTGTCATTTGCTAGGTCCATTCGGATTCCAGTCGATTGGATCCACCACGGGTTCATGCTGCTGCTGGCATTTGCGATTGTCATTTCACTGGAGGCCGTCGGCGTGGTGCTGGTGTCCGCCATGCTCATCATCCCTGCGGCCACTGCCTTCCTTTTGAGTGATCGCATGCATTGGATGCTTCTCTGGGCCTGTATGGTTGGGGTTATGGCCGGTGTTGGGGGTATTTTCTTTTCCTTCCTGGGCCAGAAGTTACCCACCGGCCCCTTCATGGTTCTCTCCGCAGCTGTGCTCTTTGCTTTAGCCCTCTTTTTTGCTCCCAGACATGGCATGCTGGCTCGGTGGTGGTTGCGCCGATCCAGAACGCTGCGCATTCAGCGCGAAAACGCGCTGAAAGCCGTCTTTCATATCATGGAAAAAGAGGCTTTTACGAAGGAAGGAGTAACCGTGATCGCGCTGGCCAGAAGCAAAGGCCAAACTTTGAAAACAACGGAGATGACATGCCGCGAACTGGAACGTGCAGGCTTGGCAACCCTGTCGCATGAAGAGAAAGCTCTCTACCTCACGCCCGATGGCATGCGCCGTGCACAGACCATTGTCAGAAACCACCGCCTTTGGGAACGCTATCTCACAGATGCGGTAAACTATGCCCCTGACCACGTGCATGACGACGCAGAGGAAATCGAACATATTCTTGGTGAGGACACCGTTCGCATGTTGGAGAGACAGTTGAATTTTGTCGACCGAGACCCCCACGGCAAACCCATCCCAACCATTCAGGATATTGCATCCTCCGGTCAGACCCAGGCTTCGAAAGGCCAGGGAATGTCCGGCTACCGCAACCCATCATGAACACCTTGATCCTACCTTGGGATTGGCACCGGGTGGTCATCGAACCTTGGAGTTTAGGAACCTCGGTTTATGGATGGATCCTACTGATGGGTTTTTTAATCAATCTCACCTGCGGTCTGATCGGAAATTATCTCATCCTGCGACGCATGGCACTGATTGGAGATGCGATCAGTCACAGCGTTTTACCCGGTATGGCCATTGCCTTTCTCGTCGCCGGTGCATGGCAGCTGCCAATCGCCACCGAAGGAACCCCATCTCCTGTTCCAGAGGGTCTTCCTCATAGCATGGCGATGGTAATTGGAGCGGGTATTGCCGGCATCGTTACCGGCCTGATCATCGAATGGATTCACCAAAAGAGCCGGATCAAGCAAGATGCCGCTATTGGCATCACTTTCTCGACCCTTTTTGCCCTTGGAGTCGTCATCATCAGTCTTTACGCAGACAAGGTACACCTTGACGCTGATTGTGTCTTGCACGGAGAGATTGCCTTCATTCCACTAGAACCTTTTTTGACCATCGGCACTCATCCAATCGCGCCAGCGCCTGTGGTTCAGATGGGTGTGGTTGCGATTTTGACGGCTTTGGGCATCGGCCTTTTCTACAAGGAATTACTGGTCAGCTCATTTGATCCCGGCCTGGCCCACGCAACCGGCATTCGAGCCGATTGGATTCATTATGGACTGATGATCTGGCTCTCCGTCGTCGTCGTCAGTGCTTTTGAATCTGTTGGTGCCATCCTCGTGATTGCCATGCTGATCCTGCCTGGGGCCAGTGCAAGTCTGCTGAGTCAGAGACTCCACATCATGCTCGCATGGTCTTCCCTGCATGCCTTACTGAGCAGTTTGATCGGCTTGCACCTGGCAATCTGGTGGGATACCTCCATCGCCGGAAGCATGGTCGTTGCCGGAAGCAGCCTCTTTTTTCTATGCTGGTTGATCAGCCCAAGCCAAGGACCCTTGTGGAGGAGGCTTCGGCGAAAATCATCAACGGATACAAAAGCTGCGGCCACACAGCCTCTGTCGAAGACGTATTCCTAGGTCTACTAGCGCTCCTCGGATGGGGAAGGATCCTGTTCCCGAGTAGCAGGCATCTGCTGCTCTCCCAGTTCATGGATCAGAAGTTTCACAGCCAGATCAGCATGTTCCGAACTGCTTACCGAAGGTTGTGACTGGCGCTTGCTCTTGGCTCCAAACAGACCCTTGAAGCCCGTCGAGGGCTCAGCCGGCACATCAAAAACATTCCAAAACCGCAGCTTGCCCTGTGATTCAAGAATCTTGGGTATCTGTCCAAAGCGCTCCCGCATCATGCCCTCGTGCTCATCTCTACAAAGAACGATGATCAAGTCTGATTGTTCCAAGTCCGAGACCTTGACTGCCTCAGGATTCCTGGGTTCCTCCATAAGCGTATGTAGACCTTTTTTCTCGAGAAAGTCGAGGGCATCCGGAGAAATCCCTTGAATGCTGGTTCCTGTCAGTCCTCGAGAATCCGCACGCCACTCGATCTTTGACATCATGGCGTAGTAATTGAAGAGAATCTCCGAAAGCCGGCTTCGGTACCAATTACCTGTGCAGAGGAATAGAACGCTTTTCATGAAGATTTTTCGCTTGAGATCATGGCAGCTTCCTGCGGGAGTCGCCAAGAACCTTGTGGGCCGAAGCCTAACCACAGGCCATGGAGCACAAAAGAAAATTCATTGGACCCGGGGTACAAATACCTCTTTGACCCATGGCGGCAATGCTTGTGGCCTTCCAGTTTCAAGATCGATCAAGGTGTAGGAAGAACGGCCCTGGCAGCACAAAGTTTCTTGAGGATGCTTGAGAATCTCAAAGCACACATCGGCACTTCGCAGCTTGAGCGCTTCGACCCAGGTTCTTACGACAAAGGCGTCTCCAAGCCCAAGGGATCGTTTGTAATGAATGTGAAATTCCTTCACATACCATCCCAGGCCTTTCTCGAGAAAGGTTTGCATGGAAAGTCCATAGCAGCGCTCCATCTGATCAAAGCGCGCAGCAAGGACATAATCCTGATAGCGACTGGCATGGACATGCTGAAAAAAATCCAAATCATCCGGGCGCACCTTCATATCGGTGGCGAACACACGCCACGAGGACATGGATGCATCTGAAGAGCCGGCTTGCATGATGAGAAAGGGCGGGGTTGCCTCGCAGAATCAATGAACGCGATCCAGCATCTTGAGAGCTTCCGCCATCAGGATTTCACCCGTCTGCTCTCCAAGAGAAACACGCGTAATGTAGGCATAGCGCTTGAAACTTCCCCAATCCACGCGGGTCATCATGTAGCCAAAGGCGTCGTTGGTCAGCCCGAAGAGCATGTTATGCTCACCACTCATGCTTCGTTTGAGATAATATCCAATGTTTGGTAGCGCCTCTCCAGGAATGGTCAGTATTTGAGAAGACCCTAATTCCACGAGGTTCAGTGTCGTTTTGATACGATTGCGGGAATCAACCCGGAATTCCAAGGGCGAAGCCTGCAGCACCGCTCTCATCTCTTCCGAGTCCAAAGGGAAAGCCACTTGCCTGGCATGTACTTTAAGGTGTGCTTCGGTCGGCTGATCTGCGGTGTCAATGATGCGCAAGGCCTCATCTGCAAGCCGTTGACCGATTCTTAAACATTCCTCCCACGTGCGCATATCCTCCGCGCCGGGCTGGCGATTATCTGCCGTCACCATGCCTCCCTGAGCTCCATTCATGAACAGGGCCACGCCACCCACCTTTTCTTCAATACGCTCAGTCAAAGGCCAGACGAGGTCTGGGCTGCAAATGCCGACATTGGAACCAAGCACTTCAGGGTGAACAGCATAATTGACCAGCGTGGCAATCACTTCATGCTGCCCATTGACGGCCTGTATGACCGAACATCTGGGATCGTAAAGCTGTTCCGCATAGTAGTTGTAGGCAATTTTCCCGGTTGCTTCCCCGGTCTGAATCCGAATCGTTGCTGGCTGCATGGAGGCTATCGCCGATCGAATGGCCGCTGCCATTTGGCTACAGACCAAATCCCAATATGCTGCATCCCCTCCATGCCCTCCGGCTCCATCAGGAAATCCATAGCAATCCGGGGCACTGTGGGTGTGGGTCGCTCCGATGAGAATATGATCTCCCGGGATCCAATCGACTTTTTCTCGCACTCGGTCCCCCAATACGGATGGAAAACCCAGAAAATCAGATGAAACAAACACCACTTTCGTGCGGCCCAAGCCTATGGCCATGGCGCGCACAGTCAGTGCACCTCGACTTTCCTTTGCCGGATGCGAGGGTCCGATCCCTCCGGAAACCGGTAGCAAGGGAGAAGGGGTCACATCTCTCAATGCCACCCCCACTTCAAAACCTTGCTCCGATGCAGCTGTTGCGATACAGCATGCGATACCCAATAGAAGGTGCCGTAAACCAATCATGATCGAATCGGTAATGGATTCTTGTGGAATTTGCAACGGTTTCCCCCTGGCACGGATCTTCTTGCCTATCTTCGATACGCCCTCGAGGATGATCCCGTATGAAGCATTCAAGCTCAGGTATGGTGATCAGTTGCTGGATGATGGCCCTTTTCCTGGTTGCGGGCTGCAAACAGGAAAGCGCCTCCTCTGGACCCGAAAAACCCAACGCGGATTCCCAAATGAAACGGGCAAATACCTCTCAGGGCCAAGAGGCCCCGGAGGATCCTTCCCTTCTGGATCCAGAGCCGCTCTACGAAGAAAGCGCGATTCTGTCGCCTGGGGAAAAGCAGTCGCTTCGACTGTATTGGCCACCGAACAAACGTTTCATCTATGAAACATCCGTCATCCAGCGCACCTCGGCCAATAATTCACCTCTGGCAGACATGATTCGGTCGGACGCCCAGCAACAGTTCACCTATGCGCTTCAAACCAGCCCTCCTGGACCCGAAGGCACCCAAATCATTCAGGTGACCTATCTTTCTGCCAAGCTGATGGTCGACATGGTAGGCAATGAGATGGCCTATGACAGTAAGCGAAAGACGGATACCGCGCAGGGTGGCGATATCGATGAGGAGAACCCCCTCCGCGGACTCGATGCCCTCATGGGAGCGTCCATCAACATTGCCTTGGATGCGTCCGGAAAGATCCAACAAATCACTGGCACCGAAGCGCTCCATGAACGACTGAGTGAAACCATCCCAGGCCAGCTGACATCTTTTTATGAGGGCATGATTCAAGAGGACCAGATCCAACGGCTGGTTTACTACGAATTTCTCCCAGAGAGTGAGGTTTCGGCGGCTGATCGATGGGAATCCAGCACAAGCCAGAGCATGCTTTTTGGGCAGGAAGCCACGCTCGGCAAAGATTACACCTATCTCGGGACCTTGCCGGAAGGGGAAGGAATGGCACATGCCATCAGCTTTTCCGAGGAGATCTCACCGAAATCTACCGGCGAGGATTCAGCCCTCCCTCTCATCATGAAGGGGGGACAAGGCAAGGGCGCCATTCTTCTGAGTAGGGGAAACCACATCCTCATGGCCTATCAATCCATTCAAAACCTTTCAATCGGAGTCGACTTGCCCGCTGAGCTACTCGCTCAGATGCCCAAGGCAGGCGAGCTCGTTTTTCGCGTGATCCATTCCACACGCTTGCTGGAGGAGGAGGATCTTGCCTCAAGCCCGTCGCCTTGAACCTCCCCAGGAGGGTTTAAAAAAAACGCGGTGCCCTTTTCGAGAAGAGCACCGCGCAATAGATTCAATCAGCCACCGGTTTCTAAGCCTGAGAAATAAGCTGCCTGAGCACATAGGGAAGAATGCCCCCATGTCGGTAGTATTCGATCTCGATGTCGGTATCAATACGGCATCTCACAGGCACATCCTCGGAGGTTCCTGAAGTGCGCGTGATTCGCAGTGTCAACTCTTGTCGCGGTTGCAGCCCATCAGACAAACCAACGATGTCAAAGGTCTCTGAACCATCGAGTTGGAGGGTTTGAACCGTCTGACCTTCCGGAAATTGCAAGGGCAACACTCCCATGCCAACCAGATTGGAACGATGGATTCTCTCAAAACTGGCAGCTACTACAGCGCGCACACCCAAAAGTCGCGTCCCTTTGGCAGCCCAATCTCGAGAACTGCCTGTTCCATATTCGGCTCCCGCCAACACTACCAGCGGCCTTCGATCAGCCGCATAACGCTCCGACGCCTCGTAGATACTGACTTGATCCCCTGATGGCTGATGGATGGTTACCCCCCCCTCAACCCCAGGAACCATGAGGTTTTTAATACGAACATTCGCAAACGTACCTCGAGTCATGATGCGATCATTGCCGCGCCTCGAACCATAACTGTTGAAATCAGCAACTGCCACTTGCCTGGATTCCAGAAAAGCTCCGGCTGGAGCATCTTTCTTGATAGCCCCTGCTGGGCTGATGTGATCTGTGGTGACACTATCACCAAAAATACCCAAGGCCCTGGCCCCCTCTAGGGACTGAATGGTTCCGGGCTCCATGTTAAAATCGGTAAAAAATGGAGGCTCCTGGATGTAGGTACTCGCCTCATCCCATTGATAGACATCCCCTGCGGTAGACGGGATGTCGTTCCATTTGGGATTCTGGTCTGCAAAATCAGTGTAGAGCTTTTGAAACACCTCAGGATCCATGGCCTGGGCAAACAAGGTTTTGATATCCTCCAGTGAGGGCCACAAATCTTTAAGAAAGACTGCCTGACCTTGAGAGTCCTCACCAATGGGCTCCTGAGTCATATCGATGTCGACTCGCCCAGCCAGTGCAAACGCCACCACGAGGGGGGGTGACATGAGGAAGTTCGCCTTGATGTTCTGGTGAACACGGGCCTCAAAATTGCGGTTTCCTGAAAGAACCGAAGCGGCCACAAGATCATGGCCCAGCACCGCATCTTCAATCGGTTTGGAGAGTGGACCACTGTTACCGATACAAGTCGTGCATCCATAACCCACAAGATTAAAACCCAATTGATCCAGATAGGTTTGAAGCCCTGCCTTGGACAGGTAGTCACTCACCACACGTGAACCCGGAGCAAGCGAAGCCTTGACCGCAGGGTTGACCTTAAGTCCGCGTTCGACCGCCTTCTTGGCCAAAAGGCCGGCACCCAGCATCACTCCAGGGTTGGAGGTATTGGTGCAGCTGGTGATGGCGGCAATCAACACACTGCCATGATCCAATGAAAGGTCTCGATCCGCATCCTTGAGAGAGATGGCCTCCGCTTCCAGCGCTGAAGCGTCCTTACCAAACCCTCCTTCCGAGACAGGCTTCGAAAAGGTGGCATCGAAGCTCTCTTTGAGGTCTGGCAGGGCAATACGATCCTGAGGTCGCTTGGGACCGGCCACACTGGGACCCACCGATGCAAGGTCCAATTCAATGTCGGTGGAATAGTCAATGTCACCCTTGGCAGGAATGCCAAAAAGCCCTTGAGCCCGGTAGTAGTTCTCGTAGGTCTGACAATGCTCTTCAGACCTCCCAGTGGCTTTCAAATACTGAACGGTTTCCTCATCGATCGGGAAGAACCCCATGGTGGCGCCGTATTCAGGGGCCATGTTGGCAATAGTGGCTCGATCGACCAGTGGCAGTGCCTTGGCTCCCGGCCCATAAAATTCCACAAATTTGCCAACGACTTTGGCAGCCCTGAGTTTTTCCGTGATGGTCAGGGCCAGGTCCGTTGCCGTGACGCCTTCCCTCAAGGATCCTATCAGGTGAACACCCACAACATCCGGTGTGAGAAAATAGACCGGCTGTCCCAGCAT
This sequence comes from uncultured Verrucomicrobiota bacterium, assembly GCA_902560705.1. GTDB lineage: Bacteria > Verrucomicrobiota > Verrucomicrobiia > Limisphaerales > AAA164-E04 > UBA7971. The sequence goes on along the minus strand of CACEMW010000026.1, from coordinate 7,660 downwards.
ACCCGCTTCGGCTTCAATACCCCCCACACCCCAACCTACCACACCCAAACCATTGATCATGGTGGTGTGAGAGTCGGTGCCGACCAAGGTATCAGGGTAATAAAGGTCTCCTTGGGACAAAACCCCCTTGGCTAGGTATTCAAGGTTGACCTGATGAACAATCCCGATGCCAGGAGGCACTACCTTGAATGTATCAAATGCCTGCATTCCCCATTTGAGGAATTGGTAACGCTCACGATTGCGTGTGAATTCCTTGTCGAGATTGCGATCCATGGCATCTCCGGATCCAGCAAAGTCAACCTGCACGGAGTGGTCCACGACCAAATCCACAGGCACGAGAGGTTCGATCATTTTGGGATTTTTGCCCAGGCGATGAACTGCCGATCGCATGGCAGCCAAATCCACCAACAATGGTACCCCAGTAAAGTCCTGAAGAACAATGCGGGCAACCACAAAAGGAATTTCAGAGGTTCTTTCCCCTTTGGCCTGCCATTGGGCCAGCTGACAAACACTCTCCTCAGGCACTTTGATGCCATCGCAATTTCGGAGAACTGATTCCAGCACCAGACGAATGGAGACTGGCAGTCGAGAGATGGCGCCCACACCAGACTCTTCAAGTGATGGGAGACTGTGATATTGGCCCTGAGCTCCATTACCAAGTGTAAAAGAGCGAAGTGATTGAAATGTATTGTGACTCATAAGTGAAAGTTACCCTGGCACCGAAAACGGTCTGGCGGGCAGCGTTAAACTGTAAACCAGATCAACATGCGAATCCCCCTCTTGAAAGTCAAGCCACAGGTCCAAGGAGGTTTTGCTATCGAGATGAGAGGCAGGCTCTATGCCTAGTCTGGCCTGAATCCCGTGGGATCCATCGAGGATATCCACCCACCCAGCCTTGATTTGAAATCATTCACAGGTTACCTACGACCATGGCAAAGACCATCGATATCAAGCTTCAGGAAGGCGACCCAGCGCCAACTTTCCAGTCAATCAACCAACATGAGCAGCCCATTGGCCTCAGTGACTTCAGGGGCAAGCACGTCATCCTCTATTTCTACCCAAGGGACAATACACCGGGTTGCACCAAGGAGGCATGCGCTTTTCGCGATGGATTTGCCCAACTTGAGTCGATGGGAGTCGTGGTTTTAGGCGTGAGCTGTGACAATGTGTCCTCCCACCAGAAGTTCATTTCGAAATTCGAACTCCCTTTTGATCTTTTGGCGGACACCTCACAGGAAATCGTGAAGGCCTATGGTGTCTGGGGCCCCAAGCAGTTCATGGGCAAAACGTTTGATGGTATTCATCGTGTTTCTTTCTGGATCAACCCAGAGGGCATAATTGAAAGGATTTGGACCAAGGTTAAGCCCGATATCCATGCCATAGAGGTGATCAAGGCCATCAAAGCCTTCGAATAGGGACAGGCATTTGGATGGGGTCACTGCCACCTGAGCCGACTCAACTTTTTGAGAAAGGAATGCCTTTCGAGAGATGGAGAAGGTTGTAGAAGTAGACACAGCAGGACAAAGGAGATCACCAGAGCAATGCAGGAGAGAAGGATCTTTGCAAACTTCAACAAGATGACAATAAAGCTGAGCGAAGTCATACACCCTCCTCAAGGATGATGCCTGGAAATAAAGGAAACGGCGATTCCCATGAAGCAACCGGCGACCAGACCCGCGACGTGCGCCGTGTTGGCAACACGCATGCCTGTCATCGATTCAATGAAGCCGAAGATACCCAGAAATACCCACAGCAACATCATGAACACAACGCCCTGCGGTAAACGCATGCCCGCGCGTGGATCGAATCGGCCCTGCATCCAAACATAGCCAAGCATGCCAAAGACGACCCCTGAAATGCCCAAAAACAAGGGGCCACTCATCCAGTATTGGGCCAGATTGGAAACAACTGCCGTCCAGAGTAGCACCCCCATGAACCTGCGCGGTCCCTGGCGATATTCGATCACACTGCCCAGATCCTTGAGCCATAGCAAATTGAAAAGGATGTGGATGAAATTACCATGCATGAAAATGGGTGTTACCAGACGCCACACCTCTCCACGAAGCACCTCAGGAAGGCCGATGGAACCACCGCCTGGTTTCATCCTGGAAATCGAAAGCCAGTAAAAGAGGGACTTGTAAACATCGTCCCCAAGACTCTGCATCAGAAAGACAATACCGCACAGGACCATGATCCCCAAAGTCCAGCGCCCCATGGGAAGGCGCAAGGTGGATTGCATCGCCTGAGCACCTTGCTCCATTTGTTGGGCATAGGCCCGCTGCTCCATGGCTTTTTGGACGCGCAGGTCCTTGGCCCGAGCGGCCTCTGCACCAAACCTGGGATTTGATGGGTCCTTTAGGTACTGCTCGAGGAAGACCTTGGCCGGATCCAAATGATCCTCTGAAAGAATCCAAACTTCCCATAGGTCACTTCCACCGGAACGATCCAGAAGATTATCCACCCCTTGGGCATAGAGATAATCTCCAAACAAGTGAGCTGGTTCCGAACCTTGGATGTGTCCTATGAGTCGCATTGGGGTAGAATACTATCGGATTCCGAGTCGTTGTGGCCGACGGAGTAACCTTGACCCACATTGGAAGAATTTCCAGGTGCTGGCCAGTAAAAGAGAGCAGCACTAGGGCTCAACCTCTGCGTTTGGGGCCTCTGGCCAATCAATCATCATCTTGAAAAAGACGGCGCGATACTTTGAAAAGTCCATAGGGATGCACAACAGTCCTTTTTCGTCTTTTTTCTTCGATGAGTTGGCCATAAGCATTCCCGAAGCATTGGATGTCGCCTTTGTATCAAACTCCAAATTCCAGGAAAGCTCACCTGAACCAGGGTTGGAGAACCTCAAACCGGGAAAAGTATCCACCAACTCAAAGGAACCATCCGGGAGATAGGGTGGCATGTTGAGCGAAGTGTTTGCCACACGCTGTGCGGCGCTTATTTCCAATAAGCCAACGGTGGCAGGCAAAAGAATCCATTTCCTCCAAAAGAAAAATGCACCGCTAAAAATCTGCCTCAAGCTCATCACGCCATTGGTGCCATGGCCTCAAGCCTGATACATGTCTTTTTGTTGGAAAAACAGTGCTGGAGTCTACTCAATGAGACTAGGATCCCAACCTTCTCGCAAGACCTGGACGTCTCGATCGTTGGATAATCGAGGCCCTAGTGTGGATCTCCCTTGCTCTACATGCTCCTTCAGAAGCGACAGCAAGGCCCGCACCCGAGCAGGATAGTTCTTCACAAGATTGTGCGACTCTTTCACATCCATTCCCAAGTGATAGAGCTGCAAAGCAGGATGTCCTTGCTTTTTGGCAGACGCCTCCTTCGGGGCACTCCATCCGCCACTGCCGTGACTGAGACAAAGTTTCCAATCTCCCTGGCGGATGGCAAAAGATCCATCGATGGAATGGGAAATAAGGGAGTCCCGTTTGGAAGGACCCTGATCGGTGAATATCGGGAGGAGACTAAAACCATCCTCTCCGCCCTGCTTTTGAGGCTTTTGTCCACTGATCGCCTCGAGAGTCGGATAAAGATCCGTGTGACAAACCAGATGCTTGGATTGGGTTTTGGGTCGAATCTTACCAGGCCATCGGATGATGAGGGGGACTCGATGCCCTCCTTCAAAAATATCAGCCTTGTGGCCTCTGTAGACACCGCTTGGATGATGGTCATGCTCTGCCAAGAGTGGAAAGTTGGCCTCTGGTGAACAGCCATTGTCGCTGGTGAATAGGACCATCGTGTTTTTTTCCAGACCCGTTTCTTTCAGAGTGTCGAGTAATTGACCCACATGATGATCGGTTTGCATGACAAAATCCGCGTAAGGGTTCAAACCGCTGGCCCCCTTGAAAGGAGCAAGCGGAACGATGGGAGTGTGGGGAGCAGGAAGTGCCAGGTAGAGAAAAAAGGGCTGTTCGTTATGGGTTCGGGCGGCATGCCCCCGAATCTGGTTCATCGCCTGCTCAAAAAGATGGGGCAACACCTGCTCGATGTGAAAATCCGATCCGATAGGGCCTTGGCGATACCACCCGTAGCGGTCCTGAGCCTTGGTCACCCCCTCTTCTCGATCCGGTACGGCCGTAACACGACCCGTATCCACCCAGACATACGGAGGCATGTCCAATGAGCCACAATGCGCATAATACCGGTCAAAACCGTTGATGTCCGGCCCATTGAGGACCGGACGCGTGAAGTCGATCACACCATCGGCATCCTTGTGCCAATCCCAGCCGAGATGCCATTTCCCGACCATGGACGTATGATACCCCGCGCGACGAAGCATGTGTGCAAGAGTCGGCCGACCCTGAGGGATCAAATGCTCGCTTCGACCGCTCAGAACACCTCGTGCCAACCTGGATCGCCAGTTGTATCGACCGGTGAGCAGTCCATATCGAGTGGGTGTACAGACCGAGCTGGTCGTGTGGGCATCCAGAAAAGTGATTCCCTCATCCGCCAATCTCTGAAGCTGAGGCGTCTGAATCTTGCAAGCAGGATGGGTCGGAGCGATATCACCAATGCCCAGATCATCTGCCATGATCAGCACCACATTGGGGCTTGAAGCCCCCTGCAGGCAAATCTGGCTCAAATAGAGGACACTACCAAGACAAAGGGTCAACACACACTGGGAAAAGGTCAGGTATTTCATGAAGCAACCAGGGGAATTGGTGGAACATGGCCACCTTTGAGCTATCCGTCAAAGGAAAACTCCCCCAAGCGAATCTTGCCCAAGTCAAAGGTCTTCCCCGTTTTCTGGAATGACGTGTGCCGTATGATGAATCTGGATAGGAATCGGCTGCCCCGCGCGGGTCGTCACATCCACATTCAACTCAAGCATGTGCGCCGGCTGCCAATCTTCAATCGTCAGATGGATGCTGCGACCATCCTCAAGCAACTCGCTTTTGAGGATCGAAAAGGAAGACCAACCTGTTTGCTTTTGATCGGGAGCAAGCTCTCGCTGCCCCAAAATATATTCCGCAGAGCCGTAGGCTTGATTCCAGAGAATATCCGATGCACGCAGACTGAAACGCTCAATGTCCTGAGCTTGGCCGGGATTCAGCGCCTGGGTGAAGGAAACACGCAACCCGTCTGGCGTCACATGAAGCTCATTGGGCATAGCCAATGGCTTGCCCGTGTAACGAACACGGTCCAAGCCACCATTGCGGCCCGCATTAGACTGCCACCCTTTTAGCCCACTCAAATAGAGCTGGCCATCCCCCTGATTGAAACGCATGCGCATCACACTGGAGGTAGGACGCAACGGCAACTTGACAACCCCTCCCTGCATCTGGCTTTCCACCTTTTCCTTCGGCACCACATAGAGGGAACTCTGACCGCAGGAACCGTGCAGCATCTGGCCTTGAAGAGGACCCCATCGATCACTGGTGACCCATGCCTGTCCGCCGCCAGAGTTGTCGACTCCCTTGGACAGCCAAGCGAGGGGCTTCGGCTCCTCGGAGCGATCCCAGGCCGGCTCTCGACCACCTCGACGCTCTTCCACAGTGGCTGTGGTTCGGAGTCGATCCCGATTCTCATACGAATCAACCACACCCAGAAAGTCGTCCGGTTCCACCCAATTGATCGGACATCGGGGCACAAAAGTCCCTTCATTGTCTCCGATCGTCACCTGTCCGTCAGGACTCACCCCGATCCCATTGGGTGCGCGCAGACCACTGGCATAGCGTGTCAGCGTAGAACCAACAGCGCTCACCTTCAAAACCGATCCATGATGCGCGCTCATGCGTTCAAAACTTCTTCCCCCACCACGCACCGGTGAGCCGAAGGCAAAAAGAAAATTGCCTTCAGGATCGGTATGAAGATCAAAAAGAAATGCGTGAAAGCCAGAGGTCAATTCAAGGCCTGGAAAAGGTGACCACCCCTAGTCGCATCTCCTTGGCCCAAATGGCGAATCGGGGTACGTTGCTGGGAAAGGAAGGCGGCGATATGGGCTGCTTTTTGCAATCCCTCTTTGCCCCGAAATACCTGGGGCATGTGCGTTTGGGGCCTTAGCGATTGGGGGTCTGCAATCCATTGTGCCATCCAAGCAGACTGTAGGCGACTGCCCACTCCATCGAGCGAGGGCCCTTTCTCAAGGGCGTCCGGCATGGAGACCGCTTGCTGTGGCAGGTGACAGGCAGCACACTTGAGATTTGCCGTTTGGTGTCGCACCCATCGCAACGCATCGTCTTTTGCCGACTCGGTGCTTTGTAAATGTCCGCCAGTAAGTGGTTCCCAAGGAAAATCCTCTCCTTTCCAGTATACCCTCAATTGAGCATCGCCTTGTGTCGGGCTGGTGTATCGAACCTGTATGGCATGGGTTCCGGGGGAAAGAGTCATGGGCTCGGAAGCCTGATCCATTCCACCGAGAATATCCTGATTATTGAGCGCCAAGTTGGCCTTTCCCGTCCCACGCAGATCAAATTGAAAGCTTTGGCGTCATTCGATCACCTGTTTGGCCTGCATCACGCACCCGAAACAACCCGGGTTTGAAAAGACACTGGGAGCCTGGTTCTCGGGAACATAAAGCGCCATTCATCACTGATGGCGCTGATCGCTGCGAGATCCTTGTTGAAAGGTGACCAAGACCTCACCGTAGAGCGCACTGATCCAAGGTTCCGCGCACATGGAAACCCACAAAAACCAGCCACCAAACCACCCTCGAGTCGACCGAGCTAAATCGTTTAGACTCATAACGGGGGTAATGTGAAGCAGGCACATGGCCTGGATCAAGTCCTTAGCAAGGAGGATGGCTAATACCAGGGGATGAGTCTGGACTTCCTGCTCAATTTGTTATCGAATGAAACTATGAAACGTTCCCTGCATGCCTCATGGTGGAGGGCTCTTGTCCTGGTGCTGTGGATTTTCATGACCGGGTCTCGCACCATTTGTGCCGCTCCAGCCAATATTGTCCTGATCATGGCAGATGATCTCGGTTACGAGTGCCTCGGGGTCAATGGCAGCACCGCCTATCAAACCCCTCATTTGGATGCCATCGCAGCCAAAGGCTTGCACTTTGAACATTGTTATTCCCAGCCCCTTTGCACGCCTTCACGAGTACAAATCATGACCGGGCGCTACAATCACGCCAACTATACGCACTTTGGTTACCTCAACCCTAAGGAAGTCACTTTTGGAAATCTGGCAAAGCAAGCAGGGTATGCCACCTGCATCGCTGGCAAATGGCAGTTGAATGGTCTCACCTACCAGCTCGATCGCTATCAGGATCCCACGCGACCCAATGACGCCGGCTTTGATGAATACTGTCTCTGGCAGCTCACCCAACCCAAGTCCAAGGGGGAACGCTATGCACGACCCTTGATTGAGCAGAATGGACAGCTGCTGGATCGAAATAACGATGCCTACGGCCCGGATGTGTTTACCGATTTTTTGATCGACTTCATGGAACGACACCGAGATGAGCCCTTTCTCGCCTACTACCCGATGGTCCTAACGCACGACCCCTTCGTGCCCACCCCAAAAAGTCCTGAATGGGCCACCCAGCGCAACAAGAAAAACAAGGCTTTCTTTGCCGATATGGTGCACTATATGGATCATCTCGTAGGCCGCATCCACCAGTCGTTGGAAGATTTGGGGCTGAGTGAAAAAACGCTTTTACTTTTTACAGCCGACAATGGAACGCATCGATCGATCCGATCTC
>CACEMW010000025.1:0-35916 GCA_902560705.1 uncultured Verrucomicrobiota bacterium | reverse complement strand
CAATAACATTGTCCATAAGCATTGACTTATCTAGGAGACACGGGGGCAGCCTGCAAGAACAAACTAGGACTGTTGCACTTGGTATCCATGGCTTTGTTGTCCTTGGTCCTTGGGTATTCAATTGGATGGGCGCTTTTTGGGATTGGCAAGACCACAGCAAGAATGTTAAACATCTCCTAATTCCTCGGTCAGGCCTATGGCTGCTCCAAACAAAGCAAGTCGTGGTGTCGCCCGTTTTGTCGGTCTATCTGTACCCATAGAAGAACTTGGGTCCGTTCATATCGGCGGTCTGGTGCGTCAGGAAGGCGATATCTCCGTCCACCATTCGGATCGGGAAGATGCGCAGATCAAGGTCTTTGACCTCGCCTGCGGAGTTGAGGGGGAGGTGAGTCTGGGGCCCTATACCTGTTATCAGGCTGAAATAAAGGCCTATCAGCAAGCGTACGCCTTTCCCACCTTGGTGCCTCAGTTACCCACTTCCTGAGTGCGTCGGTGGACGGTAAGGAGGCCTTTGCCTACATAGCCCAGTCAACCATGCGCGGCCAAGACTTGACTCAGTGGTTGGAGATCCTGAATCGAAAACCCTGGACCGATGAAACGGCCTGTCATTTTCGCCAAACCGCTCCCGAATTGGTTGGAATGGCCCTACAACTCAAACTCGATGGTCTTTTGCTGATCCGTTTGCGTCCAGCCGATGTGATCCATGCATCCTCGGGGCTTTTGAAACTCAGCCATTTGGGGGGCTGTTGGGTCAGCGGTATCGATGGGCCCGCCAAGGCGCTGACCTACATGGCATCGGTGGATTATTCAGAACTTCCGATCGATACCATGATTCTCCAGAGTGAGGAATCGCTAGAGGATGACTCCGTGAATTATGCTTTGGGGGTCGGGCTCTTTGAATGGCTCAGTGGGCAATCGCGCCTTCACATTGATGCTGAGACAGCCCATGCAATTTTGGAGGACAGCGCGCTGGTGACTCGCCGCGACACTCGCATACGGGAGCTTTGGCATCAATACCCACATCTCGAATCTAAGTTACCTCTTCTCAGTCACCAGCTTGAGGAGCGATCCCTCTTGTTTGGCGACTTTTGGTATGGGTTGGAAGGCTATCTTGCACAGGTGGTGGACGGCTGGGAAGGTCTTGAGGAAGCTGCCCAGAAGGAAATGCTCGTGGGCACGGGGCAAGATGTGATTGCCCAGCATCTGGAGGAGTGCTTTCAGTGGATGGCTGCTCCGATGGCTCATGCCACGATCAAGCGTCATTATCGATTAGCAAGCGTTGAGCATCTTCAGAAAATGCTCAGAGACGTCATCCCACCGGATGTGCGCTACGATTTGTCTACGCAGAACATGTTTGTGAAATACCTGGCAGATCGGGGCGAGTCTGATGCCTTTTTGGATCTGCTCAACCGGTGGGATGTGCGCCAGCATCCTCGGACCAAGCAATGGGCCCTTCGCGCCACTACCTGTTGTCATTTTCTGCTGCAACAGGAGGAAGATTCTTACGTGACGCCTTGGGACCCTGATAGCGACGGTCAATTCTACTATCATCTTTTTCATGGAGAATCCGATGAGGTGCCCATACCGGTCAGCGAGCTGCATCACTCCAGCAATGCCTGGATTGTCTAGGAGCTTGCCGATTGCCAATCAGGCTTGATGTGGCTTCAAGCTTCCTTCAACCTTCGCCGGGAAGGGTGGTCCTCCCGAGAGTTCTATGGGTTGATGAGGCATCCTTCCCGATGATTGTGCACACTTCGATTGCTACCACTTCTGATGCTGCTTCCTGGGAACAGGCCTTAGTGGATGCCGTTGATTTCCTCACGGCTGGACAAGTGGTTGCCCTCCCAAGTGAGACGGTCTATGGGTTGGCTGCGGACGCCCTGGACAGCAAGGCGGTGGCTCGGATATTTGAAGCTAAGGGACGCCCCTCCACCAATCCATTGATCGTGCATATTGCCGACGAGGGGATGTTGGAAACCTGTGCGGCCAGTTGGGGTTCGATTGCCGCGCTTCTGGCGAAGCACTTCTGGCCCGGTCCTTTGACCTTGGTGGTGCCCAAAAAACCGATCATTCCAGAGGAGGTCACGGCTGGCTTGAACTCGGTGGCTCTAAGATGGCCTTCTCACCCTTTGATGCAGGCTCTCATCCAACGTTTCCAACGGCCTTTGGCAGCGCCCAGCGCCAATCTCTCCAACCGACTCTCCCCAACCTCTGCCAAGCAAGTATTCGCCCAGCTCCAGGGGAGGATTCCCCTGATCGTCGACGGTGGGTTATGTTCTGTCGGCATTGAATCGACAGTAGTGGATCTCACAGGCTCCATTCCCACCATCTTGCGACCAGGTGTGATTCATCGAGGAGTGCTCTCGGCTTTGGTGCCTTCCATCCAAATGGCATACGGGGTCATGGATCCGGACGAGGGTCTGGCGCAAAGGAGCCCCGGGCAGCATCGGCAGCATTATGCCCCAGAGGCAAGCCTTCGGGTCTGCCGCTGGGAAGATGAATCCTCCTTGCTGGTTCGGATGGAGCACGAGGGCTTGGATCCGGCCAAGACCTGTGTTCTTTGCCATGAAAGGTTTCCCTCTTCTCCACCGTTTATGAGGGTCTCCGTCATCCCGAATGATCCAGAAGCTTACGCGAGAGCGCTTTATGCGGAGCTTTTTCAATGCGACCAGCTGCGTCCACAAAGTATTTTGGTGGAAGAGCCACCCTCGAAAGAGGCTTGGGATGGGGTTCGTGATCGGCTCCAGCGAGCCGCATCGGGTTTGTAGAATGCAGAATCGCCTCGGCTCAGGCTCCATTTTGTAGCTTAAAAATGTGCTGAATCCCTTTGACGCTCTTCAAGGCTTTGATATGTTCGTCGGCTCTGTTTGGGATCATGGCAAAGTTAACCATTAAAGATATCGAGCTTCATGGAAAACGGGTTTTCGTCCGCGTCGACTACAATGTGCCCATGGAGGAGAAGGATGGCAGTATGGTCATCAACGATGACACCCGCATCCGCGCTACCCTGGCTACATTGGACTTTCTGGTGGAAAAAGGGGCAAAGATTCTTCTGGCCGCCCACTTGGGAAGGCCCAAGGGGCAGCGTGAGGACACCCTGTCCCTGAGGCCGGTGGCCCAGCGGCTGAGTGACTTGTTGGGAAGGCCTGTAGCCTTTGTCGATGATTGTGTTGGAGAGGCTGTTGACCAAACGGCTGCCGCTCTCAAGCCAGGAGATATTTTACTCCTAGAGAATGTCCGCTTTCATGCTCAGGAGGAGGCGAACGACCCCGCTTTTGCCGCTCAGTTGGCGGCCAACGCTGATGTGTATGTCAACGACGCGTTTGGAGCTGCCCATCGGGCTCATGCCTCCACCGAAGGAATCGCGCGAGTGGTTTCCGAAAAAGGAGGCGCCTGCGCCGCGGGCTTGCTCATGGAGCGTGAGTTACAATTTTTGGGCGAGGAACTGGAATCTCCCCAGCGTCCGTTCGTCGTCATCCTCGGCGGGGCCAAGGTTTCAGATAAAATTGCGGTCATTGATCGTTTGCTCGAAAAGGCTGACAGCCTGCTGATCGGGGGCGCCATGGCCTACACATTCAAGTTAGCCAAGGGGCTCAAGGTGGGGAAATCGCTGGTCGAGCCTGACAAGGTGGATGTCGCTAAGGCTGCCATTAACAAGGCCGCTTCGCTCGGGGTTGAACTCATCTTGCCCACCGACAACACCGTGGTGACGCCAGTCGTCACCGACCAGCTCAACAAGAAGGGCAAGCCAATCATCGCTTTTGAAAATCCCCGTCACAATACCCAGCCGGATATTCCGGATGAAGAGGAAGGCGTGGATATTGGCCAGGAGACCGCGCAGGCTTATGCTGCAAAGATCGCTCAGGCCAAGACCATTCTCTGGAATGGGCCCATGGGTATCTTTGAAGACCCGCGTTTCTCTCAGGGCACTTTCGCTGTAGCTGAGGCAGTGGCCAAGGCCACCTCTCAAGGAGGTGCCAAGAGCATCATCGGAGGTGGAGACAGTGTGAAGGCCCTCAACCAGTCCGGTTTGGGGGATCAAGTCACTTTCATGAGTACCGGCGGAGGGGCCAGCCTTGAGTTCCTGGAAGGTAAGGAGCTGCCTGGTGTCGCCGCTCTGGGGAACCGGTAATGGGTTCGTCTAATTCTGAATACACCGAAACCGACTCAATCAATTTTATGGAAAAAGATCGAAGGCTTATCATTGCCGGCAACTGGAAAATGAACAAGACGGTGGCTGAGGCTCTGGACCTGGTCCAGGACTTGGTCCGGGAAGTGCAGCAGGTCAAGGAAGTGGATGTTGTGATCTGCCCTGCCTTTACGGCTTTGGGAGAGGTCTCCAAAAAGGTCATCGAGACCAACATACGCCTGGGGGCGCAGAACATGAGCGAGCAGGCAGCGGGGGCCCATACCGGAGAGATTGCGGCAGAAATGCTCAAGGAATTCCTGGTTCGCTATGTCATTCTTGGGCATTCCGAGCGGCGTCAATACCAAGAGGAAACCGACTCGCTCATTTCAAAGAAGGCTCTGGCTGCGCATGCGGCTTCTATCAAACCCATTGTCTGTGTGGGGGAGACCTTGGAGCAGCGGGATTCCGGAGTGACCAATGATGTCGTGGGAAGTCAAGTCAAGGGGAGTCTGGCAGGGCTGACCTCCAGCCAAATGCTCGAAACCATTATCGCCTACGAACCTGTCTGGGCGATTGGCACCGGCAAGACCGCTTCTTCTGAGCAAGCTCAAGAGGTGCATCATTTTATTCGTGGGGTGCTCAGCGACCTTCATGGGGATGAAGTCGCCCGTCAGGTGCGTATTCAATACGGCGGCAGTGTCAAACCTGGCAACGCACGCGAGCTCATGAGTCAGCCTGATATCGATGGAGCTTTGGTCGGGGGTGCTTCCCTCGATGCCAAAAGTTTCTCTGAAATCATTCTCAACAGTATCTAAATTGAGGGTTGCCAGCCGCTGAAGGCTTTGGCAGAGTGCCCGGTCCGTGGTTGAAATGAACCACATCTTAGTTGCATGATTAGTCTTTTGATTGGATTATTGACCTTTGCCCTCTGGGCATTGTGTCTGTTTCTTATTTTGCTGATTCTCGTTCAACTGCCCAAAAAGGAGGCAGGTGCCGGATTGGCATTTGGGGCGGGCGCTGCCGAAGCTGTCTTTGGGGCTGGAGCAGGAACGCCGCTTTCCAAGTTTACCCGCACCTGTTCCATTGGCTTTCTGGTGGTCGCACTTTTGCTTTACATACTCAATTCCTTCAAGGCGAATGAAAGCGAGCGATTATTGCAGAAGGCTGCAGGGGCTCAAACCATAGGCGAAACCACCACCTTGGAAGAGTCTGTTGCGCCTGCCGCTCCACCCGCGGCCGATGCAAACAACGCGACCGAACCCTCCAGCGAGACCAGCGCTGCTCCTGAAGCTTCCAGCGAAGGCGCGGTGGAGTCAGGTGCTCCTGAAGCGGCTCCCCAGCCCGAACTCAGTGAGGCGCCTACAAGCAATGCTGGTCAAACGGAGTTGACCGTTGAGCCAGCGGTTCCGGCGACGGACCCCAACCCAAACAACTAGTCAAAGAATCGATCGGTTCTACATTCTAAGTTTTCTGATCGGAACCCCTGAACTGCACCAAAGAGCGGGTCAGGGGTTTTTCATGCCCATACTTCAAAGCCGACCCGCGCTTGATGTCCCCAACCGATCCTTCCTATGATACGCCTCTGATGCAGTTGGGAGCTCTTTCACTCGAATCCAATTTGTTTCTTTCTCCTCTGGCTGGATACACCAACCTTCCTTTCCGGTTGACGGTCCGCGAACTCGGGGGGCTGGATCTGGCGACGACCGATTTGGTCAACGCCCGTTCACTGCTGGAAAACAATCCCAAGGCTCTCAAACTTGTCGAAACCTGCCCCGAGGACCGTCCACTTTCAGTCCAGCTTTTTGGTGCGGTGGCCGAGGAGATGCGTGATGGAGCCCTCATGCTTCAGGAACGGGGCATTGCCTCGATTGACATCAATATGGGGTGTCCGGTACGCAAGGTCGTCAAAGTGGGTGGGGGGTCGGCCATGATGACTGAATGGCAAAAAACTGCCGCATTGGTGCAAACCATGGTGGACGCCCTACGTATTCCAGTGACTGCCAAAATGCGTCTTGGCTGGGATGAACGAAATATCACCGCTCCAAATTTGGCCCAGGCGCTTGAGGATGCTGGGATTGCCGCTGTTTTTGTGCACGGAAGAACCCGGGAGCAAGGGTTCAGCGGAGTCGTCAATCTGGAGGGTATTGCCAAGGTGGTGCGGGCCGTCAAGAAGATCCCGATCATTGGCAATGGAGATGTGACCACGCCCCAATCTGCCCGACACATGATGGAGCGGACCGGATGCCATGGTGTTTCCGTGGGCCGTGGTGCCTTTTACAATCCCTGGATCTTTCAGCACACCCAGTCCTTTTTGGCGACTGGGATGCTACCACCAGAGCCAAGCTTCGAAGAGCGACTTCGCGTCATGCAACGCCACCTGACGCGGATGGTGGAAGTTTTTGGCGAGGCCAAGGCATGCATGATGTTTCGGAAGGTAGGCCCTTGGTATGCCAAGCGGTTCGGACCTGCCAATCATTTCAACAAACGGATTGTCCACCTGAAAAACCTTTCTGAATTCGAGGATGTTCTTTCGGATTATGTGCGCTGGCGCTCTCAGTTTCTGGATGAAGACGGCTTGCTCAAGCCACAATATCAGCCTGAAGCCCTGCTTCCCAGTTTCATGGAAGATCAGCCAGCCGTGGCCCGCAGGGAACACATACCCGTGCCCAAAGGGCCTGTAGAAGTTTGGTAGAGGAGGTTCGCTGAGCGGGGTTCTCCGTGTTCAGTGAAGGGGTTCTGGCATGGGAATGTTCCACCTCTTGGACCACTCACTGAGACCGGCCAGGATGCCTTCGTGCAAGACGACGCCGTGAGTGAGTTGATGATTCCTTTTTTTCCAGGCTGCTTCTCCTGGAAGCCGTACCGGTTGAGCTGGGTCCACTGGCTCGCTCTCCCGGCAGCTCTGGATCAGATAATCCACTTCGCGCAGAAAGGCCTCCTTGCCTCCGAATGATGCGGGGTCGATCACTTGCAAAAAGACTGAAGCTCCCCATTGGGTGGGTTTTTGAGATCTGCCGTGACCGGCCAGAGCGGATGTCATGATTTCCACCCAAAGCCCAAGGGCAAAACCCTTGTGTCCATAAGATGGCCCCCCGAGTGGGTAAATGGTCCCAGGGGGATCGGTGAAAAGCGCTCCGGGATCATTGGTCGGCTTCCCGTTGGCATCTTGTAACCATTCACCCGGCAAGACTTGACCTTCCTTTTGGAATCGCATGCATTGACCGTTACTGGTGATGGAAGTGCAGAAATCAAAAAGAATAGGGCCTTTTGAACCGGGAATGCCAACGGCCATCGGGTTGGGGGTAAAGAAAGGGGTTTTTCCACCAAAAGCAGCCACGGTGGCCACCGATGGGTCTGAACTCATGATGGAGATGATCCAGCCATGCTGGGTAGCTCTTGGCAGATAGGCTTGGAGGGCTGCAATGTGATGGCTCTGCGTGATGCACATGCTGACGACACCTTGCTCTTGAATGCGTCCAGCTGCCCAGTCAAGTGCCTCGCACACCAGCCATGGACCGGGTAGGAAACGCCCGTCCATGACCAAATGGGAAGGGGTCTCACGCAGGATGGAATAGGTTCCACTCAAGGTCATGGTTTTCGCCTCGATGCTCTTGAGGTAGGGGATGAGCATTTGAAGGCCGTGAGTGGTATGTCCCATCAAATCCCCTTCCACCAGGATTTCGCAAACGACTTTGGCTTTCTCCAACTCCATTCCAGAAGCCAGCAGTAGATTCAAAGCAAACTGCTGGATCTCATCCTTATCGTAGCGTGCTTGGGTCATGATGGGAGCATTACAGCCTCTGTCCCAAAGCTCAAGAATCCATGGCATGAGACCTGTGCAAAAAAGCTCAAAATGCTTTGGCCCGTTTCTGCGGGAATGTTAGTTTTTCTTGCCCATGGAGGTATTGCAAAAACCAGAGATCATTTTGACTCACGAAAGCGATTTGGATGGCCTTGTGTCGGGGTGTCTTCTCAAGCGTCTGGCTGAGCATCAATTTGGCAGGTCCATCCCTCTCGCTGCTTACCACCTGCCTCCCTGGCAGAATCGTCAAATGGTGGAGCATGCCGCCTGGGTGAGCGATCTGAGCATGGAACCCCGATTGGATCGCCCGGGTTGGATGGTGGTCGATCATCATCCCAGCCCCTATCAGCCCAAGCATGCCCGTTATCATTTTGATGTGAAGGAGTGTGCGGCCAGTCTAGCCTATCAGCTTGTTCAGCAGCATGGGTTGGGAAATGAACAGCTCGACACCTTGGTGCATTTGACCAAGGTAACCGACCTGTTCATCGAATCGGATCCAGATTTTGAGCGCGCCTGTGATCACGCCGAATTGGTGAAGACCTACCACTTCCATCCTCTGATGAAATTGCTCGATGGGCAATTGGAGCGCCTGCTGAATCACCCTTTGCTGGAAGTGATCCGCATTAAGCGTCAGGTCGAAGATCCCATGGGGTTGGTGTGGGCTCGTGGACATACCCGCGAGTTAGCTCCCGGGGTTCGCTACGTGGATTTGTCCATCGGCAACCACAATCTGATCATGAATCAGCTGCTGAAGGATCCTGCCATGGAGGATGTGGTCCTCTTGTCCATTGCGCGTCGCTCCCCCCATCAGTTTGGTGTGAGTGCACGCAGTCGCAACGGCAAGGCCCGGGAAGTGGCGGCTCAGCTCAAAGGGGGTGGGCATCCGAATGCAGCAGGCGCGACCTTGCCCAACTCCGTCAAGTCCGTTGCAGCTGGAATCGATTATGTGCAGCAGCGATTGCAGCCTGCAATATTGCCCCACGTCGCTTCAGATGGTCTGGGTGACCTTGAGGCAGCCCTTGGAGATCTCTGAGAATCAGGATCTACCATCAAGATTCACTCGGGCCCTCTTCTTCTTCAGCCCCTTCCGGATCCTGAGAGGGAGGATCTTCGTCGGATGCGGTAGACATTTGTGGCTTCGCCATGCCTTCCAGCCGTTCCCGCAGCTGAGTGGCGCGCATGATATCCCGCTCTTCGGGAGACATCTTCTTGGCTTCCTTGAATTGTATGTGACCCGGCTCGGTGACGATGAACAACTCATCGACGACTTCGGGATCCATATCGGGGAAATAACCTAAATCCAATCCGAGCCGAAGCAGACTCAGCAGGTTCTTGGCCTCCTTGGATGAGATAACATGCGCATTGGTCAGGATGCCGTAAGCGCGCCCGATGTTGTTGAACAGCATCTCCGGGTTGCTTTCCAGTAATTTGGCGCGGGCATTTTCCTCATTCTCGATGATTTGCACCACCACCTTGTTGAGGCGCTCAATGATGTCGTTTTCTGTTTCCCCCAGTGTCATCTGGTTGGAGATCTGAAACACATTACCCAGTGCTTCAGTGCCCTCTCCATAGAGCCCCCGGACGGCCAGTCCTAGTTTATTCACGGCGGTAATGGTTTGCTGCATGTGTTCAGCGATGACCAGACCTGGCAGGTGAAGCATTGCACTGACTCGGATGCCTGTTCCCGTATTGGTAGGACATGCGGTCAGAAAACCATACCTTCCCGAGAAGGCGATGGGCAGTTTGTCTTCCAACAGCGTGTCGAGTTTGTTCACCGCCTTCCAGGCTTCTTTGATTTGAAGCCCCGGGAGAATGACTTGCATCCGAAGGTGGTCTTCTTCATTGATCATGATGCTGCAGGTTTCATCCTTGCTCAGGACAAATGCAGCACCCTGCTTTTTCTTGGCCAGTTCTCGACTGATGAGGTGGCGTTCGACCAGCAGTTGGCGGTCCAGGTCTTTCAATGAAACCAGGTCGCTGGAAAAACCCTTTTTCATGGGGTTCAGGGCTTGGACCACCGGCTGAATGGCTTGCAGGTGATCCTCACGTTGTTGTTTGGAGGCTCGCCCCGGAAAGGGCGTGTCCTTGAGATTTCGCGCCAGTCGCACCCGACTGGTGAGAACGATACGGTCAAAAGGCCCAGGTCGACGACAGATGTCCTGGATGGGAGTCAGAAATTGATGCAGGTTCATGGCCGCACGGAGGGTTCATCTGATAATTCAGGGCTGGCTGTGAGCTGCTTGATGGAGTCTCGAAGCACAGCGGCATCCTCGTAACGTTCCTCCTCGACGGCCCGATTCAGGTCTTTTTCCAGTTTGGCCAGTTGATCCCGGAGGGCGCGGTCATCCTTGAAGTTCTTTGGCGTTTTTCCAGTATGCTTGATGCCCTTATGCATGGATCGCAACATGGGATCCATTTGATCTTCAAAGACCTGATAACAATGTGAGCAGCCCAAGCGACCGGTTTTCTTGAAATCAGCCAGGCTGTGTCCACACACCTCGCAGGACAGAACCTTGACGGAAGATTTGCTTTGGGACTCGCCTTCGGAGCTGGATGGTCCCAGACCTACCAGTAAATCGACTAGTGGCATGCCTGGCTCGTCGACGCCTTGCTGCTGGGCGCAAGACTCGCACATGTCCATCTTTTTGATCTCACCTTCCAGCATTTGTGTCAGGTGGACCGTCGCTTCATTTTTTTGGCAGACATTGCAGATCATAGAGTTCAAACCCCGATGGATAACATTCTCTGTTCAGATTCTATCCCGCATAATGCTTGAATGCAATGGGTCAATTGGATTTCGGTTCAATGGACCGTAGGACATCGCTAAAGAATGCCTTGTGGATGTTGGCAAGTTCTCCTCAGAGGGGTTCTCCAGCGACCTTGGTCAAGGTTCGATATTTCTGATCCAATTCCTTGGTGACCTCGCCAGGGATGCCCTCACCAATGACTCGTTGGTCGATTTTCACAACGGGCACAATTTCGGCTCCGCTGCCGGTCAGGAAACATTCCTGAGCGATATACAGGTCGTAGCGCGTGAGGTTGCGCTCCTGGACTGTATAACCCGATTCCTGGGCTAATTCCATGACGGTATTGCGGGTGATTCCATGCAGTGCTCCAGCCGCCAGGGGCGGAGTGAACAGGATACCATGGTGAAAGATGAACAGGTTGTCGCCCGTGCACTCTGCGACAAACCCATCGCTGTTGAGCATGATAGCCTCCTCACAGCCTGCGTGGCTGGCCTCGATCTTGGCCAGAATGTTGTTCAGGTAATTCAGTGATTTGATGGCCGGGTTGATGGCATTGACAAAATTCCTGGAGGTGGCTGCAGTGATGATTTCCATCCCCTTCTCGTAGAGCTCCGGAGGGTAGAGCTGGATTTCATTGGCAATGATGATGACCGAAGGGTTTTCGCATGAGTTGGGACTCAGACCAAGAGAGCCGGCTCCACGTGTGACGATGAGTCGGATGTAACCGTTTTCCAACTGGTTTTGTCGGCATGCATCCAGAACCGCCTCAGCCATGGCTTCCGGTGTCATGGGAATCGTCAGCAGGATGGCCTTGGCCGAATAGTAAAGTCGCTCGATGTGTTCCTTGAGCTTGAAGACACGGCTGTGATAAATCCGAATTCCTTCAAAAACACCATCCCCGTAGAGGAGTCCATGGTCAAACACGGAGATCTTGGCATCCTCCTTAGCGTAGTAAGCACCGTCGATGTAAATCTTCATTCTTGTGTGAGCAATAATGCGAACCAGCTTGCCCATGACAAGCAATTCTTTGGCATGAGGGCAGGGTCAGTTTTTCGCCTCAGCGTCCTGCCCCATGGGACCGGAGGATGGGCTGTTTCCCCGGGTTACCAGAGCTCCGATGACCAATCCCAGAAGGCATACCGTAAAGACGATGTGGTTGGGAGATCGGCTCGTCCAGCGCTCCATGTGTGTCCAGTCATGCAGCGAAAGCCACGGTTTGGGGAAATGAAAAAAAGCAAAATTGAGCAGGTAGTAGGTCAGGGCATTGATCACCAGAAGACTTTTACTGAACGCAAGCCCGTTGTTGTTGAGTCGTTTGGGATCGGCC
This sequence comes from uncultured Verrucomicrobiota bacterium, assembly GCA_902560705.1. Classification (GTDB taxonomy): domain Bacteria; phylum Verrucomicrobiota; class Verrucomicrobiia; order Limisphaerales; family AAA164-E04; genus UBA7971. The sequence goes on along the minus strand of CACEMW010000025.1, from coordinate 23,911 downwards.
CAGAAAAGGCTCAGCACCAGAGCCAGGGTCATGGGAACAATCAAAAGAAAGGCCCAACCCATTCCCTCTTCCACGAGCTTGTTGTCATACACCACGTGCTTGAGTGTTTTTCCGGCAATGGGCAGTAAGGTGACCGGCAGGCACATCCACAGGGGCCAATGGCGTCCTGCGGCGACCGCAAGGAAGGGAAGCATGCCCATGGTAATGGCAAGGTCTGCAAAGTTATCCAAGGTGGAAAAATTCTGAAAACTCCAGCTTGCCAGTGCCAGAAGGTAGATCGCGAATAGACTCACCTCCAGAGAGGCGGGGGCCGAGATGGATTCGCTGGAAGCTTCAGGAGTGGCTATGTGTCGCCGATGCACCCAAAGACCCAGCGCCAGCAAGGCTCCGAAGATCAACCCAAAGGAGGTTTCCATGATGTTCCACCAATTGAGGTAGCCATTCAGCTGGGCAAGGAAGCCGTCCCGAAACCACTCGGGGTGCCAGGCGTGAAAAGCCTGAATACTTTGGCCTCCGGCAAAGCCACAACCACCCGCCAGAATGCCCCAGAACGCCATGCGGGAGGCCAGTGCGTCCTTGCGGAAAAAACGCACGTAGCTCCACAAACCGATCAAGGCAAACAACAACCCGCCCCATTTTTCTCTTCGTGGCTTGAGTTCTTTGTCTGGCTCCCAGTCCCAGTGGTCTGAAAAATAGATTTTTGGGAGCAATCCTTCATCGGGTACGTAAGGCCAGTTCAGCATGAAAATGCCGATGAACATGAGGAAGATCATGGCACCAAACGCCAGCGCCAATTCTCCAGGGGTGTAGGTTTTGCCTCCCAATGCCATACCGAGCGCGAGCCCGCCAAAGCCAATCCAGATCCCCCCTTTGATAAACAATCCCAGCAGGCCCCAACGCAGGGCTTGCGTATTGCCGATCAGCTCGGTGTCATGGGTGAGCCCAACGGTTTGCCCGTAGGTCATGCATCCCCCAAAAGAGATGGCGATCGTTGTCCATGCGATGGCTCTGGCTGCATGCAGGGTGCTGTAGACCGAAGCAAAGAGCATGACCAGCACGCTTGCCACCAGAACCCCTGCAATCATGGCGCCGGTTTCATGCCCATATTGCCCTCGGATGCCCCAGCCCATGCCACCGGCCATGGCTGTCAACAGCATCGCCTTGGCCAGGGGAACACTCGTCTGAGATGGCGGCATCAGATCGGCAGAAGAGACGGAATCACTCATGGTGTGTGGATGTATGTCAAACTAAGGGAAGCCATCAGTGCTTGGCAAGCTTCATGCCCAGGCACGCCATCACGATGCGGTCCGAGGTATGCGAGGCGTGAGGGTATCCATGATGCATTCAGGATGTTTTGAGCTTTCAGGGGTAGGAGGGTTCCTTTACTTTGAGGTCATGCCTTCCTCCTGCTCACACCCTGCATCCCATGATCAGGCTTCGGATCTTTGGAATCGTCGAAGGTTTCTCCAGGCTTCTGTGGCAGGTGTGGCATGGGGGGGCATGCACTGTCTGAAACCGAGTTCTCTTCTTGCCCAGAGCGATGCTTTTGGCCTGCGCTATTGCCTGGCATCTTGCATCTATGGTCAGTTGCCCCTTCATACCATTCTTCCTGAAGTCTCCAAAACGGGCGCCTCTGCCATCGATCTCTGGCCACAAAAACATGGGAACCAGCGTGAGCAGGCTGAATCCATGGGGTGGGAGGCCTTTGCCAATCTGCTGGATCAAAATCAAATCAAGGCAGGATGTTTGACTCGATACGACCTTGGGCCCTTCGGTTTGGACTCGGAATGTGCCATTGCAGGACGGCTTGACTGCCCGCTCATTGTCACTGGAGGTCGAGGGCCTGTTGGTTTGCAAGGACAGGATCTCAAGCGGGCGGTGGGGGATTTCGTCGAGCAAATGAAACCTCACCTGAGCGTGGCGCAAAGTCATGGAGTTCGCATTGCCATCGAAAACCATGGTCACAATCTGATAGACCATCCGGATTCCCTGAAGTGGTTGGTGGAGTTGGGGCATGAACATGGCCTGGGGGTCGCATTGGCACCCTACCACCTGGAGCATTATGGGATGGGGGCTCAGGCCTTGGGTCAATTGATCACCGACTTGGCAGCTGGCCTGGATATGTTTTACGCCTGGCAATATGGCATGGGATGCATGAAGCCTTTGCCCAAGGAGCAAGAATTGCTGCAAATGCCGGGCCGAGGTTCCCTGGATTTCGTGCCCATCCTGAAAGCCCTTCGCAAGATCCGTTTCAAGGGTTGGACTGAAATATTCATGCACCCGGTTCCGCGTGGGATTCCCATCCTTCCATCCGCTGAGGAAACGACTCAGGAAATCAATCGGGCAAGATCCTACTTGGCAAGGTGTCTGAATCCGATTCAATAGAGCCCATGTCACATCCAGTCCTCATCATCATCGGCGATGCCAGTGAAACCGTCGATACCCTTTACCCTTACTACCGGCTGATCGAAGGCGGTTATCAACCCGTCGTCGCCGCTCCGGAAGTGCACCGTTACAACATGGTGATGCATGAGGTCAAACCCGGTTGGACCATCACCCGCGAATGGGAAGGCTATACCTTGCAGTCGGATATCGCATTTTCTGATGTGAAACCCGAAGACTACCTTGGCATCTTTTTCAGTGGAGGCAGGGCGCCGGAATACCTGCGTTACGATGAAGATTTGATACGCATTACCCGCCACTTCTTCGAGCAGCAAAAGCCCATTGCCAGCGTCTGTCACGGTGTGGAAATCCCTGCCACTGCTGGATGTGTGAAAGGCCGGCGTATGGCCACTGTGCCCAAGTGCCAATTTGATCTCGAGGTCTGTGGAGGGATTTTTGTCAATGAGCCATGCGTGGTCGATGGCAACCTGGTGAGTGGTCGCACCTATCACGACCATGGACATTACATGGGGGCCTGGATGCGACTTCTGGATGAGGCGCGAGCAGCCAAGGCTTGAGCCGCTGACGCAAGATGGGTTCCGCTCAGGATTCCAGTTCCATGCTCCTGATCAGGCCTGAGGGTTCTGCCAAGGCATCCCTTACCATCTGCTCGGCTCGTTGTTGGCTATTGGCGACGGCATAGAAACGCAGTTGAGGGGCATTGCCGGAAGGACGAATGTGGGCAATGTCCCCGGAGTCGAAATAAAAACGTACCCCATCCATGTAATTGATGCGTGTGATCGTGCCGTAGCCAGCTTCTGGGGTGAAAAAGCGGGCTGCCTCTTCGCATAAATGAGCGATCAGGAGGGCTTCATCGTGATCCGCTTCCCGGTGATCTCCATGAGCAAAATGCAAGGTGATGGTCTGCTTGTGCCAGCGCCAGTCGACCAGCTCATCCAGGGGAGGCGTCCAGCGTTGAATCAGGCTACGACTCGCCGCCTGAGGGAAGGCATCGATCAAACCGGCCTTGCCAAACCGAGCCGGCAACTCACCTATGAGATCCACAACTTGCTTGGAGGACACTTGGCAGGCACGCAGGACACAAAGGATGGGTAAGAAGGCATCCCGCGTTTCCAGAGGCTGGAGCGCCCCATGTTCGCCTTCCACACTGCTGGAAAGCAGAAAGCCCCCGTTGGCTTCCCACCCGACGATGGCGTCTTGCCCACTCTCCATCAGCGCTTGCATGGTGGCAATGACGTGAGGCGAACCAATTTTGGTTTTGTAGGGGTGGATCTTTTTTCGCGCCAAATGCTGATCGACGGCATCATTGGCGCTGATGGGGACCACGACCGTTTCTGCTTTGAGAAAATCCGCACTCAGGCAGCCCAACAGGTCTCCGGGTATGAATTGCAAGCGGCCCCAACTGTCGACACCGCATACCAATGGCCGATCACTGTCACCATCGGTAGAGACAAGGGCAGTTGGCTTTCCGCCCTGGGCGATCACTTCTTCGAGCATGTGTTGCAATTCATTGAGCTGCTCAGCGGAAATATCCTCAGTGTCAATCGGGACAAACGTCTCGCTTTTGCCTGCCTTCCACACCTTGGCACCCAGGCTCTCCAGTAGTTTCACCAGTAAGTCCCGACCTACGGCTGAGTGCTGGTAGACCAGGCACTCCATTCCTTCGAGGCTTCCTTCCGCAAAGAAACCGCGATACCGGTCTAGGTAACGCTCAGTGGCCTCAAGATGGGCTGATGCAGGCCACGTCCTGCTTGAGCTATCCTTGAACCAACCGTGATCATCAAAGAGCGATCGCTCCACGGGCATGGCATATTGGAGTCGCCTGGTCCCGTGGACGCTGGAAAGAATGGGAGACTCGTCGGCCTTGAGTACTTCTCCATTGGGCTTGTGGAATTTGATGCCGTTCCTGTCAAATGGGATGTGACTGCCCGTTACCATGATGCTGGCGCAGTTGGCTTGCAGGGCGTCGAACATAAGTGCGGGCGTGGGAAGGCGGCCCAGGAATCGAATCACCAGGCCCAGATCTTCCACGGCCTTGGCGACCGCACGCAGGATGCTTCGCTTGTCTCCATCGGTGCTCGGGCGAAGGTCCCCTCCCAGGCAGACTGGATCGCCTGGCTGGATGGCGTGCATGCCCAGGAGGTATTCCAGAAAGCCCGTGGTATTGATGTAGACCTCCAGATCGGTCATGGCATCCACTTTGCCTCTGAGTCCGCTGGTACCGAATTTGAGACATTCCGGTGTCTGTCCTCGAAATTGCAGTGAAGTTGATGATTCCATGAGGATAAATTCAAGTGTCAGGGACCAGGGCTCGATAGATCGTGGTCTCGGGTGCAACCTCCACGCGCACCTGGGTCTTGGCGGGAATGAAAAACGCCTCACCTTGTTGCATGACAAGTGCGGATGCTTCTTGAACCATCAGCTTGCTGGGGGTGTTTCCTATCTGTGCCGCGAACCAAATTTCAGGGCCTGTTGTGCTTTGGTCAAGGCTCAGCGATTGGTCGGTTGTCATCAGGCATTGCAATTCAAACTCTCGAGCGGGTGTGACGAAGCGGGACCACGGCTCCTTCAGGCTGCCCGGAGTGGGCTGGATCAGGTGGGTTTGGGATGCCTGAACATCCAAATGAGCCAGCAGGGCCTCGACATCCATGGTTTTGGTGGTCAGCCCGCCTCTGAGGACATTGTTCGAATTCGCCATCAATTCCATGCCGGTTCCCTCCAGATAGGCATGCAGGACACCCGCTCTGACAAACATCGCCTGACCGGGTTCAAGGCAAATGAGATGAAGCATGTAAAAGGAGAAAAGACCGCGGTCAAAAGGGTCGGAAGTGGAGAGCGATGCCGACGCTTTCAACAACCAGTAACTGGGATCGTTTCGTTCAAAAGCAACCTTTTGATGGCGGTTGTGAAGGTCCCTCAATAGAGGCTCCAGTGCTTTTTGGCGCTGATGGGAATCCAGCTCCATCACTCTACGGTAGAGCTCCTGGGTGGATTGTGGCGTCTCCTGAATGCCATCGAGAAGTGGAGCCCATTGAGGGATCGACAGAAACCGGTCGCGAATCTCACTCCAGGGTCGAAACCCGCACAGGCCATAAAACGGGCTCAATGCAGCGATTATTTCTGGTTTGTGATTCTTGTCGCGAAACAACCGTTCAGAGACATCCATGGGAGGCATGGAGTTTTGCTCCCTCGCAAAGCCGAGCTCTGCCTGCTCCTTGGTTGGGTGCACTTGTATGGACAAGGGCTGGGCCGCGGAAAGGACCTTGAAGAGGAAAGGCAAGGTCGCACCGAAACGCTGCATGACCTGCTCTCCCAGCAGGGGCTCAGGAGCCGAACCCATGGCCTGATCCAAGGGTATCGCGAGGGAGTTGTCGACATCGAGGAGGGTCGACGGAAGATCCGGATGCGCTCCCATCCAGAACTCCGCATGGGGTTTTTGAGCCTCGTTGGAGATCCCCAGCAGCTTCGGGATGGCACCTTTATCTCCCCATGCGTAATGTTGGATGCCCCCTTTGAGTGGATACGGTCTGGATTTCAGTGGCAGCTTCAAAGTCATGGATCAGAGAATCAAGGATATGAGGGTGTCTTAGGGGCCCTTTTCCACAACCTTAAGCTCAGGGATTGCCGTCTTCGAGTCGATTTTTTAGGATGCCCCCATGCATGCTTTTCGGTGTCATCCCTTTTTCCGTCTTGGTCTCTTCCTGATCTTGTTTGCCACGACGCATTCTTCGGTGATCGTGCAAGGCGCCTCACGCCCCAACGTGATCGTCATGATTACCGATGATCAGGGTTATGGAGATTTTGGATTTCAAGGAAACCCGATTCTGAGGACCCCCAATCTGGACGCCATGGCCCGTCAGAGTGCACAAATGACTCAATACTATGTCAGTCCCGTGTGTGCTCCGACTCGGGCCTGCCTCATGACCGGGCGATACAATTATCGGACTCGATGTATTGATACCTACATCGGCCGCGCCATGATGGATCCTGAGGAGCATACCCTTGCTGAGTATTTGTTTGATGCGGGCTATGCGACTGGCATTTTCGGCAAATGGCATCTGGGCGACAATTATCCGCTTCGCGCTATGGACCAGGGTTTTGAGGAATCGCTGGTGCTTCGTGGAGGAGGTATTGGGCAGCCATCCGATCCCCTGGGTGCCGAAGGAAAATACACGGATCCAACCCTTTTTCACAATGGCACTCCCCTTTCAATGAAGGGTTACTGCACCGATCTTTACTTTGATCATGCTCTGAGCTTCATGCAGCAGGCCAAGGCGCGCAATCGACCGTTCTTTGTCTATCTTCCGACCAACGCTCCACACGGCCCTTTCCACGATGTGCCTCAGGCCGAATATGACTTCTATCGCTCTCAAAATCTGGCCAATGACCAATTTCCACAGAAGCATGGGCACCCACTTCCGGAAAATGTGGACCTGGATAAACGAGCCCGTATTTTTGCCATGATTGACAACATTGATCAAAATGTTGGAAAGCTGACTCGTGGTCTCGAAGAGTTGGGGGCCCTTGAAAATACACTCATTCTTTTCATGGTCGACAATGGGCCGAATGGGAGGCGCTATGTTGCCGGCATGCAGGGCATGAAATCCCATGTGCACGAAGGGGGTATTCGTTCTCCGTTGCTTCTGCACTGGCCTGCTCACCTCAAGGCGGGCATTTCCTCAGACAAGGTGGTCGCCCACATAGACGTGACACCTACCATTCTGGATGCCTGTGGGATTCGTTTCCCAGAGGGGCCAAAAATGGACGGCAGAAGTTTTCTCCCCCTTCTGGATGGGAGACCCAGTGTTTGGCTTGATCGAACCCTTTTCATTCAATCCCATCGCGGGGATGTTCCCGTTCGCTACCATCATTTTGCCGCTCGCAATCAGCGCTGGAAATTGCTGCATGCTTCTGGCTTTGGGAAGGAAGGTTTTCAAGGTGCTCCCCGTCTGGAACTGTATGACATGCAGTTGGATCCTCTTGAAACACGCGAAGTATCTCGGTTTTTTCCTGAAGTAGTGAAGGAGATGACTGCGGCGTATGACCGGTGGTTTGATGATGTGGCGGCCACACGTCCCAACAACTATGCCCCACCAAAAATCGTCATCGGTTCGATGGAGGAAAACCCCACCTGGCTCACCCGCCAGGACTGGCGCCATCTTCAGGGCAAGCCGTGGGGCGCCAACTCCAATGGGCATTGGTCGGTGCGCTTGACGCGGCCTGGCTTTTATCGCGTCATTGTACGCACCAAGGAGGCGCAAAAAGCGACCGCGGTGAGGATGACCCTGGGCGATGCGTCCTGGGATGATTTCCAGCCAAACCAGGCAGGTCAGCTGGAAAAAGAAATTCAGGTAGCTTTACCCACCGAAGGCGAGCTGCAAGTCGAACTTCAACTTGAAGATGAAAACGTGGGGCCTCATCAACTGGAGATCCACTACCGTCCGAGCTCAAAGAAACCGTAATTCGGTTGTGGCAGCTTTGGCATCCCAATTCTTGGGCGGCTTGGTGCGAATAGAGTGTACCTCCTTGATGGACACCTGGTTGCCCTTGGCCTTGGCTGATTTGATTCCCAATTCACCCGGATTTGCCGTCTGTTGACTGACTTTTTGCCGTGGCGCTGCCTTGTACTTGATGTAAAGCACTTCGGGAGTACCGGGTTCAAAGAACAGGACTTTTGATTTCTCCGGACACAGACGGTAGTCCTTGTTGAGAATCGTGCCCCCAAAGGTAAAGCGCTTGAGGTAGGTGACCCCTTTGTGGCGATAAGCCATGGTCATCTCGCGTTCGCGCTCAGGGGTGGCGCAGTAGAGGAGCTCTTTACCCAGGAACAATTTGTCTGGTACTTCGATGACCTTGTAGACGCCATCCTGAAGCACGACCAGAATCTTGTCATATTTCGAACAAGCCATCTGAAACTCACTGCCACTCACTTTATAGCCGATGTATCCCTTGTCCCTGTCGTAGGCAACCTTCAGCGACTTGAAGGCTGCTTCCTTGGCAACCACGGTTTCAAAGCTGCCGATTTGTGTCTTTCTGGGGAAGGTCGCGCCGTAGGTCTTGAGGAGTTCCTTGATGTGACGAATGGTGTATCGAGTGAGGGACTTGAGGTTTTGCCTGGTTTGATCCAGTTCGGCCTGCACTTTCTCGATTTCCTGTTGATGTCGTTGGATGTCAAAGAGGGAAATGCGACGGATGCGTACGCCCAGGAGCATTTCGATGTCGCTGTCTTCCAGGTCCCGGTAGTATTCGTCCCGATAAGGCTCAAAGCCTTTGTAAATCGCCTTATTGATGGCCTCTTGTGTTTTGCAGGATTCGATTTTCTTGTAGATCCTGTTTTCGATGAAGATGCGGACCAGGGTTTTGAAGAACAAGTCTTCCAGTAGTTTTTGCTCCTTGAGTTCCAGTTCGCGTCGCAGCAAGTCCACCAGTTGTGTGGTGTTTGCCTTGATCACCTCGCTCACCGTCATTTCCACCGGGCGCTTGTCCCGGATGACAATCAATCTGCTTGAGATGCTGCATTCGCAACCGGTGAAGGCATAAAGGGCCGGGATGAGTTTTTCCGCCGGCACGCCTGGAGGCGACTTGATTTCGATTTCAATTTTTTCGGAGGTGAAATCATTGATGCTGCGTACCTTGAGCTTTCCCTTACGGGTTGCATCCTCAATGGAAGCGATCAGGGATTCGGTGGTTGTCCCTGGGGGGATCTGAGTGATGTGCAGGGTCGAGGCGTCCTTGACGTCGATCTTGGCCCTGACTTTCACACTCCCTTTGCCATCCTCATAAGCCGTGGCATCCATGAGACCTCCCGCCGGGAAGTCAGGAAGCAGTTCAAAAGATTGTTTCCTCAGGATGGCGATTTGCGCCTCCAGCAATTCGCAGAAATTGTGGGGAAGGATCTTGGCTGAGAGTCCGACGGCGATGCCCTCGGCCCCAAGCATCAACAGCATGGGGATTTTGCTCGGAAGACATACCGGTTCCTTGTTGCGCCCATCATAGCTGGGGACAAATTCGGTCAGCTCATCGTTGAAGAGTTGCGTGCGTGCCAGAGGGGTCAGGCGACATTCGATGTACCTAGAGGCTGCCGCGGGATCTCCGGTGAAGAGATTGCCAAAGTTACCCTGGCCTTCAATGAGGTATTGCTTGTTGGTCAGGACGACCAATGCATCGCTGATGGAAGCATCTCCATGAGGGTGGTATTGCATGCAGTGGCCCACAATGTTGGCCACCTTGATGAATTTGCCATCGTCGTTCTGATGCAGTGACCACATGATGCGCCTCTGAACGGGCTTGAGCCCGTCGACAAGACTTGGGATGGCCCGATCGCGGATGACGTAGGAAGCATATTCCAGGAAGTTCGTATCCATCCTCTTACCCAAGGGCGATTGGGGCTCCTCGGTGCTCCCAGAGCCTTCGGGCTTCGCCTCTTGAGGTGGTTCCCGATCATTCCCCATTCCGGACGCCACCGATGTGGCGGGCGCTTCCTCGTCTAGGGGTGGGTTCTCTGAGGCATCCCCCTCGATGGGTAAATCTCCGAAATCGTAATGTGCGTCCATGGGGAGTTCCGGGTCTCCCGATCCTGTGTTTTTCTTTTTACGCGGCATGTGAGCTTGCAGGAGATAGAGTTTAGTCTTCGACTGGAACCACCAGGTGATTCATGATGTAGTTCCGTCTTTGAGGAGTGTTTTTGCCCATGTAAAAGGTGAAGATGTGATTGGCTTCTTTCTGGGAGGCATGCTCCACGCGATGAATACGCATGTCCTGACCAATGAAATGTTTGAATTCGGTGGGTGATATTTCTCCCAGCCCCTTGAAGCGTGTGATTTCAACCCCCTTTGCGAGTGTTTGAATGGCCTTCTCGCGTTCCTGATCCGAATAGCAATAAATGGTTTTCTTGCGATTGCGCACGCGAAAGAGTGGGGTCTCCAGAATGTAGAGGTGGCCCTCATGGATCAGTTGATCGAAAAACTTGAAAAAGTAGGTGATCATCAAGTTGCGAATATGCAGGCCATCCACATCGGCATCGGTGGCCAGGATGACTTTCTCATAGCGAAGGTCGTGGATCGAATTCTCAATGCCAAGTGAGCGCATGAGATTATACATTTCGTCGTTCTTGTAGACGGCATCACGCTTGAGATCCCATACATTGAGGGGCTTCCCTTTTAGGGTGAAAATCGCTTGGGAATTCACGTCACGACAGCTCACGATGGAGCCTGCGGCGGAGACTCCCTCGGTAATGAAAACCATGGTGTCAAGTCCCTTGCCTTTTTCCTTGTTGAAATGCTTCTTGCAATCCTTGAGTTGAGGGATACGCAAGCTGACAGCCTTGGAACGTTCGCGGGCCAGCTTTTTGACCGCCATCAGCTCCTTGCGCAGTTTGCGTGTGTCTTCCACCTTTGCCAGGAGAGTGTCCGCAACCTTCTTGTCCTGATGCAGGAGGTGCAGCACTTCTTCCCTGACTTTGGTGACTAGTTCGGATCGGATCTCCGTGTTGCCAAGCTTGTTTTTGGTCTGCGACTCAAACATCGGTTCCTGCAGACGGATGGCGACGGCCCCCACCATGCATTCGCGGACGTCATCGCCATCGTACTTGCCTTTGGCATACTCGTTGACGGCCTTCAGGAGCCCCTCGCGGAAAGCGCTGAGGTGGGTGCCACCATCAGAGGTGTACTGCCCGTTGACAAAAGAGAAGAAGGTCTCACCGGAGCGTCCCTGGCTGTGGGTGAAGCAAAATTCCAGTGTCTTGGAGCTGAAATAGAAGGGGGGGTAGATGGCATCTTCTTCCACTTCTTCCCGGATCAGATCCAGAAGGCCTTTTCGGGAATAAAAGGTTTTTCCGTTGTAGATCAGCTTCAGGCCGGAGTTGAGATAGCTGTAGTGCTTGAGGCGTTTTTCGATCAACTCCTCGCGTAGCTGCAGTTTCTTGAAAATGCTTCTGTCGGGTTCAAAGCTGACGAAAGTGCCATTGGCTTCTCCCTGGCATTTACCTTTCTTTTTCTCCAGCAAGGACCCTTTGGAAAATGAAGCGGTCGCATAGGCTCCATCCCGATGGGATTTGACGGTGAAGGATTGGGAAAGGGCATTGACTGCCTTGGTGCCGACTCCGTTGAGTCCGACGCTGAATTGAAACACCTCGTCGTTGTATTTGGCACCCGTATTGATGGTGGAGACACAATCGACGATTTTCCCCAGGGGGATCCCCCTTCCGAAATCCCGGACACGGACTTGATTGTCTTCGATGTCGATACGGACTTCCCGGCCGAATCCCATGATGTATTCATCAATGGCATTGTCGATGACCTCCTTGAGGAGAATGTAGGCGCCGTCATCATAATGGCTCCCGTCACCGATGCGACCAATATACATCCCCGTTCGGAGCCGGATGTGCTCCAATGAGGAAAGGGTCTTGATTTTGCTTTCGTCGTAATTGTGTTTGTTTGCCGCCATGATCTTTGGGTCTCATGTGTTGATCCCTTGCTTGCCATCTCACCAGGTGAAAAGGCATGCCAAGGCCCGCGCTTGGGAGTCTCCACCAGCGGTAACGACAGGCAAAATACGACGGGAACAGCTTTATCTCCGGTGGCTGTAGAAAAACCCCGGTGGTGGACGTGGCTCCTCGATTTTGTTGAGCCACGCGCAGTGGAAGTCTTCTTAACAAACATCTGGCATTCTTCCACTCTTTTCGCCAAAAAAGTAATCATGATCGCAACTTTCCGTCCATCATTACAAAACAGTATCTCAGGCCTCTGCTCCGCCCTTGTCCTGTGCTGCACTTTTCTGGAAACGGGGGGGGAGTTGCTCATGGCTCAGGAAGAGAACGGTCGCTCGGCCAATGTGGTGTTGATTGCCGGACCCATTACCGGGCATCCCAAAGAGGCTCACGAATATGAGAAGGCCGTGACCCTGATCAAGCACTGTCTGGAGACCTCTCCCAACGCCCCCTCCATGGATCTTTCAGCTAACTACCGGGGATGGGATGCCCAAGCCAGGGAAAGGCTCGATCAATTTGTCCGCAGAGGCGGCGGACCTGCGGTGATTCATTTTGCCAACTGGGCATTCCATGCTTCGTTGCCTAGGGGCGAAACATCGGACTGGCCGGGTTATCGGAAATTGGTGCGACGGTTGTGGGATCATGGTGGTCCAAGCGGTCATGATCCCTATGGATCGTTTGAAGTGCGCGTTTCGCAGGTCAGGCATCCGATTACCGATGGATTGCCTTCGTTTCAGACAGAAGATGAACTTTACTTTCATCAAACTGGGGATCGCCCGGTGCAGGCCCTGGTTTATGCGGATTCATCGGTTACGGGGCAGGCAGAGCCCCTTGCCTGGGCCTATGAGATGGAGCAGGGCTGGGTGTTCCAGACGCTCTTGGGTCATGCCAGCACTTCGATCTATCGAGTAGCAAACTTGATCCAACGAGGATGCACTTGGGCTGCCGGTAAAGAGCCGCTGAGCTTTTATCCGCCTGCGATCCTCGCCGAAGGGGCCATGCTGCGTGATGGGGCTTCCTGGAAACCTTGAGCTGGGCTCAGAATGAATCGGACGGATTGGGCTGAGGCATGATGAAATCGCGGCATGCCTTTGCGGAATTAGCCTGCTATGCCACTGTATGAAACATTTTAAATCGCACCCGAATCGGGGTGGTTCGCACCGATGAAAGGCCTTCATTCCTTGGTCGTGCTTGGCGCTATGATGGAATGGCTGGTTTCATTCGCTGCCATGGCGCAGTCTGATGGCCTGGTAGCCTACTGGCCGCTAGATGAGCTGAATGCTGGCGTCACGCCCGACCTAGTAGGGGGGTATGATTTACAAGCCTCCAATCTTCGATCTCAAGATGTGGTGCGCGGTCGTCATGGTTTCGCATTCTCCTTTCAGAATGAACGAGGAAGCCTTCTTTCGCGTGTGCATCGTGCAGGAGATGCCTTGCCGATCAACCAACACGCTTCTTTCACCATCTCGCTTTGGGTCCAAGTAAAGGGTCAGGGGCAAAATGATCTGAGACTTTTCTCCGAAGGGAACACGGCGAACAGCAACCCACTTTTCAATCTGGGGACACACAGCGGTGGCGCCGACGGCCGTTTGGATGTTTATCTTCGTCAGAGTGGTTGGCCTACTTTTGGGCACGCCTACTCCGAGTATGAGCCATTGGATGGTCAATGGCATCATCTGGCTTGGGTGGAGCAAGATGGGCAACGTTCTCTCTATGTGGATGGGCGCTTGGATGCTTTGGAGATCGCTCCTCGGCCAGATGGAGCCTGGCGATTGGACAATACCACCTTAGGTGGTATCTTGCGAGCCTCTCCCTCGCATTGGGTTACGGGGCTGATCGATGATGTCGCTGTATGGCGTCGTGCTCTTTCAGGGGATGAGATCCAGCAACTCTCAGAACAATCGGTAGGCAATTGGCTGGAAAATGGCGACGCATCCCTCTCGAGATCACAAGTCAATCTGAGTCGATATTGGGTGAAACGGTCTCATGAAATTGGATCGGTTGTCGCCGATTTATCTCTCTCATCCGAAGAAGCCTTGGGGCCGGTTTCTTTTGAACTTGTGGAAGGTCAGGGATCCGAAGGCAACACCTTGTTTGCGATTGAAGATCAAAAATTGGTGTTGGCTTCGAGCTTGGGATGGCTTTCTCAAGGACAAGAATTGAACATTCGAATCAGAGTCCAAGATGCCGGTGGTTGGGACGCTGAGGTCTCCATGACGATTCTGGTGGTCAGTGGGGAGGGGCTCATGGCTCCGGTTCTGATTACAGAACTGATGGCCGACAACCAGGGTATCCATCTTGACGGTGATGGAAGAGCGGTCGATTGGATTGAATTGCACAACCCTCTGAGTATTCCTGTTAGCTTGACCGGTTACTTTTTGACCGATGAGATAGATGATCTACGTAAATGGATGTTTCCGCCCTGTAAGATGGAACCCGGAGCTTACCTAGTGCTTTATGGTGGGGCACCGGAAGTCGGTGGAGTGAGCCAGGAAGATTTTCGTGATGGTCAGGGTTTCCTGCATTTCAGTTTCAATCTTGATGCGGATGGCGAGTATCTTGCATTGGTTGAGCCTGATGGGCAGAGGATTGCCTTCGAATTGAGCGAGAATTACCCTCCCCAGTTTGCGGATGTTTCCTACGGCATGAATGCTCAAGGACAGTGGTCTTTTCAAACACGACCCACACCCGGTCGAGGAAACTCTGCAGGGGTTCTCGGTTGGGTGGGAGATACTGTTTTTTCGGTCGATCGAGGCTTTTACGACGAGCCTTTCGAAGTGGCTATTTCAACCTCTTCGGGGCAGGAGGCGATCATTCATTACACCTTGGATGGTAGTGAGCCCTCTCCTGCTCATGGTCTGGTTTATGAATCTCCGATCAAGGTCAGCACCACAACGACCCTTCGGGCCATGGCATTTCGAGAAGGGTGGGAATCTACCAACGTGGATACCCATACCTATGTCTTTGTGGATGATGTTGCACGTCAACCGGCTCAACCCTCAGGATGGCCCCAGAATTGGGGGCGCAACAGCGAAGTGGATGGTCGAGATGGAGTCGGTAATGGTACGGTGCCTGCAGATTACGAAATGGATCCTCGGGTGGTCGATCAAACCCTGGAGGGCTTCGGCATACGGGATGCTCTATTGGATATTCCCAGTGTTTCCATCGTGATGCATCCGGACGATTTCATTGAACCCGGAAGAGGCATTTATTCCATTCCACAATCGCGCATCGAGAGGGTTTGTTCGATGGAATATCTGCATCCTGACGGTGCAAAAGGATTTCAGGAAAATGCCAAGATTGAGGTGCATGGCAACTCGAGTCGCCGGCCATGGCGCATGCAGAAGCACTCCCTGCGAATCACTTTCAGTGGTCAGGTCGGCGTGAAATCGCTCGACTATCCCTTGTTTGAGAATTCTCCGGTGAGCCGATTCAACCAGCTGGTTCTTCGAGCCTGTTTTACCGATAGCTGGGCCTTGGTGAGCTGGGGGAGCAGTCGTTATCGTCCCAATGATTCTCAATACATCCGCGATGTATGGATGAAGGAATCCCTCCGTGACATGGGCCAGCCCTCCAGCCATGGATCGTTCGTACATCTTTATGTGAACGGCTTGTACTTTGGCCTGCACAACCTAACGGAGCGATTGGCAGAGGATTTTTTCGCCGATCATTTGGGGGGTGATCCCGAGGACTGGGAAATCAATGAGGACTTCGGCAGTCCTGGGCCTCGATGGAATCAAATCCTTTCCATGGATGTGACAGACCCCGATGTCTACGAGAAGCTCCATCAGTATGTTGATCTGGCAAACCTGGCTGATTACAGCCTCTTGCATTTTTATGCGGATGCGGAGGATTGGCCCCATCATAATGGTTACGCAGCGGTCAATCCGGTTTCAGGGGATGGGCAGTACCGTTTTTTTGTGTGGGATCAGGAAATCGTCTTGGACAAGTTCACCTGGAACCCGTTCAACAAAAATAGCGGGATGGGTGCTCTCTTCCAAAAGCTCCGAGCCAATGCTGATTTTCGGCGTCTTTTTGCCGATCGAGTGCAGAAGCATCTTTTTCACGGAGGTGCTTTGAGTCTGGACGCCAGTCGTGAGCGCTATCGCAAACTTGCGGATCAGATTGACAAGGCCATTGTGGCTGAGTCGGCACGCTGGGGGGACACGCAGATGAGCACCCCTTATGGTAATTTCATTGAACAACCCCGTCCGTTGAGTGATGTGGATGATGATGACTATCCGCCCGCTCCTCACGCACCTGATATTTACTTTACTCGCGAAGACTCCTGGATAGTGGAGCGGGACAATGTGGTCGAACACTACCTGCCCACTTTGCATGATGCTTCCAGTCCCCATGCCGTGATCAATGAACTGAGATCTGCCAACCTTTATCCATCCATCGATGCACCATCGCTCAACTTGGAAGCCGGTCCGATATTGTCAGGACAATGGCTGGAAATGCAGGCGGCACGCGGCACCATTTATTACACTCTTTCGGGACAAGATCCCTGGCAGCCTTCGATAGAGAAGCACGAAGTGCTGATACCTGATCGAGCCTCGGCGACGGCATGGGTTCCAGTGGACGATCGGCACGGTTTGGCATGGACCCGAGTCGGCTTCAGTGAAGAGGATGAGTGGGTTGATGGCAGAACTGGAGTGGGCTACGAGACGAGTGTTTCTGATTACAAAGGGTTCATCGGGTTGGACGTCGCTGCCATGCGAAATGTGAATGGTTCGGTCTATGTGCGGGTCCCCTTTGATGTTTCTGGTATCCAAGTGATGAATGAGGGTATTCGTCTAACGCTTCACATGCGATATGATGATGGCTTTGTGGCCTACCTCAATGGTCGGGAAGTGGCACGATCCCACGCGCCTTCCGACCGTTTGGCATGGAATTCGCAGGCATCAATGTCCCACGCCGACAGCTCAGCCAGCCAGTTCAAAGCATTCGATATAAGCCATAGTCGTGACTTGCTGACCGAGGGAAGGAACATGCTGGCGATCCATGGATTGAATGTCTCTCTCTCCAGCAGTGACTTGCTGATCACACCCAAATTGGTTCTCTCGAAGATGGTGCAAGAGGTCCTGCCTACGGAGGTGCTCACCTACACAAAGTCCATCCCACTGACCCAGAGCGCCCATCTCAAGGCTCGGGCCTTCTACCAGGGTGAGTGGTCCGCTCTGACGGAAGCCCATTATGCCCTGGGTCGCAGTCCGATACCAGGTGATCTGGCCTTGACCGAAGTACATTATCATCCGGCTGAACCACAGCACGGTGAGTTTGTGGAGATCCTGAACATGGCGCAGGATACTCTGGTTTTGGATGGGATCACTTTTAGTGATGGATTTTCCTTTGTGTTTCCTCCCCAAAGCCTGCTCGAATCCGGGCAGCGTGTGGTGATTGCCCAGGATCCCCAAGGCCTGTGTGCCGCCTACCCGGGTATCATGGTGTATGGCCCCTTCGCAAACCATGCCCAGCTTTCCAACGCTGGCGAGCGTCTTAGTGTCGTGAACGCATCTGGAGACCTGCTTCTTGGTTTGGAATACCGCGATGAGGTACCGTGGCCTGATTCAGCAGATGGAGAGGGATACAGTCTAGTTCTCAGGGATCCCGCCGCACCCGGTGCCCAGAACGACCCGTTGCTCTGGACTGCCAGTCATGCTTTAGGTGGATCACCGGGAGTGATGGATGTCAATGAGACAGGCAACACTGTTTCCAACGATTTCGACACCGATGGGATTCCCGCACTGGGTGAACAATTTCATGGAACCAGTGATGCTGAGCCTCAAAAAGTCGAAGAAGTGTTTGTCATCCGGCCGGTCATCCAAAGCAATCCTGAACCTTCCATTTCCTGGGTGATGGATGTCGTACATGATCCAGATGCCACCGAAGTCCTGATGGATATTGAAGTCTCCGTTGATCTGAAGACCTGGCAATCTGCCGGCATCCTCTTGGAGAAAACATCCGCAGTTATGGCAGATGAACGGCGTGTCTGGCTGCGCCACACCTTGCCTCCGATGCAGACCCTCCCCAGTCGCCAATTCTTCCGGTTGAAGTACTCTCACCCTTGATGATTTAAGGCATTCAAGCGGGTTTCCTGCTTGAATCGGATCATGCGCTCACGCGATGATCAGCGTTTCTTGATGCCGGATCATCCCCAATCTCGCCAGGAGAGCCTATCGGGCTTGATTGAGCGTGTGACTTTCTTCAATGAAGACACGGGCTTTGTGGTTCTGCGCGTGAAGGCCAAGGGGAGGAAGTCTCTTCTCACGGTTCTTGGTAAAGTGGTTTCCGCTAATGCGGGTGAATGGATTCAGGCCGAAGGTTCGTGGCAGCGTGATCGAGACCATGGCATGCAATTCAGGGCTGATCGGCTAGTCTGCACGCCACCCACAAACCGGGAAGGCATTGAGAAATACCTTGCCAGTGGAATGATCAAGGGCATTGGGCCGGTCTATGCCAAGAAAATGGTGCAGAAATTTGGCGATGAGGTATTCGACATCATCGAGCATGCGTCTGCCCGCTTGGAAACCATCGAGGGCATTGGGGCGGGGCGCCGAAAATTGATAAAGGATGCCTGGCAGGAACAGAAGGTCATTCGGGATATCATGGTCTTTTTGCACTCCAACGGAGTGAGCACCAGCCGAGCAGTGCGGATTTACAAGACCTATGGCGAGGAATCCATTGAAAAGCTTCAGCACAATCCCTACATCCTTTCACGCGACATCCGTGGCATCGGCTTCAAGATTGCGGATCAAATTGCCCAAAAGCTGGGGATTCCCAAAGATTCCCTGCATCGCTCTCAGGCAGGTCTGGCACATACCCTGACCATGGCTACAGGCATGGGACATTGTGGGCTTCCCGAGGAAATGCTCATCGAGCAGACCACCGAACTGCTGAGCGTTCCTCCTGATGTGGTTTGTTCAGGCCTGGAGCAGGCGCTGAGCGAAGAGTCAGTGATTCGGGAAATGCTGTGGGAAAAGCCGCTTATCTTTCTTCCTGCTCTCAAGGAAGCCGAAGAGGGTATTGCCAGGAGCGCTCTTCGACTTGCAGGAAAGCCTGCAGCCTATCCTCCCATTGATTTGGAACGGGCAATTGAGTGGGTTCAGGGGCAATCCCAAATCAAGCTGGCAGAGTCTCAAGTCAAAGCGGTTCGCAATGCCTTGTTGCAACGTTTCATGATTCTGACGGGTGGACCGGGCGTCGGAAAGACCACCATCATTCGCTCCATTCTCAAAATCCTGCACGCCAAGAAAGTTGCCTTTGCGTTGGCAGCGCCCACAGGCCGAGCCGCCAAGCGATTGGCCGAATCGACCGGTCACCCGGCCAAAACCATTCATCGCCTGCTGGAAATGAATCCTCACACCGGACGCTTCCTGCATGATGAACATCATCCTCTGGAGGTGCAGCTTTTGGTGATCGATGAATGCTCCATGGTGGATATCCCCCTCATGTATCAGCTTTGGCGTGCCCTTCCTCCCGAAGCACATTTGTTGCTGGTGGGTGATGTGGATCAGCTTCCCTCTGTCGGCCCTGGATCGGTGTTGAAAGATTTGATGGCCAGCGGCTGCATTGAGGTGGCTCGGCTAGAGGAGATTTTCCGGCAGGCATCCACCAGTCAGATCATCACCAATGCCCACCGGATGAATCAGGGAGACATGCCGTTGACGAGCGAAGCTGGAGAGGAAGATTTTTATTTTCTGGAGCGAGATGAGCCCGAGCAAATTATCTCTGCGATGCTGGCCATGATCACGCAGCGCATTCCCAAGAAGTATACATTGGATCCAATGATGGATATTCAGGTGTTGTGTCCCATGAATCGCGGAAGTCTCGGAGTGCGTGAAATGAATCTGACCTTGCAGGAGCGATTGAACCCATCGAGGGAAGGAGAGACCTGTGTTGAAAAATTTGGTTGGCAGTTTCGTATTCGGGACAAGGTCATCCAGACGGAAAACAACTATGACAAGGATGTCTTCAATGGAGACATCGGGCAAATCACCAAGATTGATTTGGTGGAAAAAGAGGTGATCGTTACCTTTGATCAGCGCAAAGTGAGCTATGATTTCGGGGAATTGGATGAGGTTGCCCTGGCCTATGCCATTACCATACACAAATCTCAGGGTTCGGAGTTTCCCGTGGTGGTGATTCCGGTGGCCACCCAGCAATTCCTTCTGCTCCAACGCAATCTCATTTACACGGGGGTCACCCGAGGTCGAAAGCTAGTGCTGCTGGTGGGGCAGAAAAAGGCCCTGAACATGGCGGTTGCTAACGCTAGCTCTGCTCGCCGTTATTCAGGTTTGCTGCACCGCATGCGAAGCATGGGTGAAAAGACCTAGCGAGGGTTCTCTTCAGGTGGAAGCATCACCACCCGTAATCCCTGGCCGCCCTTGGCGGCATTCTGCATCTGATCCAGCAGGCTGCCTTGAGTGATGGGAGGAGAGCCTTCTGTCGATGGTTCACTGGCTTTTGTCTCCGGGCTGCCGCCCTCATGGGCTGCGATGGCACTGCGAAGGGCATCCTCGACCATGGTGGTACAGTGGATCTTGGTAGGAGGCAAGGGGCCCAGGTCTGCCGCCATTTCCACCCCTGAAAGAGCTAGGGCCTCCGAGGTGCTTTTGCCCTTGATCAGTTCAGTCGCCAAGCTGGCAGCCGCAATGGCGGTCTCACAACCAAAGGATTGGAAGGAAGCCTTGTCGATGACCTTCTTGCCATCCTGGTCCTTGAACTTGAGCCACATGCGGAGCATATCGCCACAACCTGCCCCCCCGACAGTTCCGACGGCATCGGCATCTTCCATTTTTCCTAGGTTTTTGGGGTTCGCAATGGCTTCACGAACCTTTTCCTCAAAGGAGTCTGAGTGGGTCATGGTATGGGCTAGAATGCTTCAGGGGTGGGGGGCATGGGCTCGAGACGGTAACGCGGGATGGTTTGGTCAACTTGCTGAGACCACGCATCAATGCCACCTTCCATGCACCTGATTTGAGTGAAGCCCTGTCCTTGAAAATAGGTGGCGGCATCCAGGCTGGTTTTCCCCTTGTGATCCACGATCACAAGGAGTGCATCCCGTTGCCATTGAGAGAGCATCATCTGCATGGATTCCTGAGACATGTGGGTGGATGCTTCCAGGTGAACCGCATCCCATTCTTCGCTGGTGCGGATGTCGACAAGGTGGCATGGGGCATTCGACTTCAAGGCAGCTTCCACTTCGGAGGGAGACATCCAAAGTTGACGGTCCTCATCATGGCTTTGTTTGATGCGATCGATGACTTCCTGAGGATGAATGCGATCATTACGCTCACAAAGCTCCTTCAGTGTTTCTTCGGCATGGAAGGCGCAACTGGAGCAACCGCCAATGTGAAAGTGGCGGAACAGGGCCCTTTGCGCCCATGGGTAGGCCTCCAAAACGGCCTGCATGGTGGATTCAGGAGTGATCTCTGACATGGAACAGAACTTAGTTACGGTCTGCGAAACGTTTGTAAAGATAATCGAGAATCTCGAGGGATCGGTCAACTTCCTCCTTGTCATTGTAAAAATAGAAGCTGGCCCTGGCCGTGCCGGTGATCCCCCATTTTTTCATGAGCGCCTGGGTGCAATGGTGGCCACCTCTCAATGCCACCCCCTTCTGGTCGGCCAAAGTCACCAAGTCATGTACATGTAGCCCATCGAGGAGAAAACTTACTAGACCACCTCTGTTGGTTGGCGGACCAAAGACCCGGACCCCCGAGAAGCGCCGAATTTCATCATAAAAATACTGAGCAAGGGCCTGGTCGTGGTCGTGGATCTGCTGGCGACCGATGGCGTCGATGTAGTCCATGGCTCTGGCAAGCCCCACGGCTCCAGCCATATTGGGAGTCCCAGCCTCGTAACGATGGGGGGATGCCTTGAAGCTGGACCTCTCAAAGGTGACCTCCTGGATCATTTCTCCACCTCCCTGATAAGGCGGCCAGGAGTCCATGATTGATTTTCGAGCGTAGAGCACCCCAATACCTGTAGGCCCACATATTTTGTGTCCTGAGAAGGCATAGAAATCACAATCGATTTCCTGAACATCGATGGGCATGTGTCCGGCACTTTGCGCTCCATCGACCAGAGTGAGTATGCCCTTGGAGCGAGCCTTCTGACATAATTCCTTGACCGGATTGATGGTGCCCAGACTGTTGGAGACATGGACACAGCTCAGGAGTTTGACATCCTCTGTCAAATGCTCGTCCAGCCAACTCAGCTCAAGGCTACCATCCTTTTCAAGGACGGGAATAAATTCCAGAGTGGCCCCTGTCCTTGAAGCAAGGATTTGCCAGGGGACCATGTTGCTGTGGTGCTCCATTTCGGTGATGAGAATCCTGTCCCCGGGTCCCAACGAGGTTTGCCCCAGGCAGTGGGCGATCAGATTGATCGATTCGGTGGTGCCTCGAGTGAAAATAATGTCCGATGCACCGCTTGCATGTAGGAATTCAGCGGTCCGTTCCCTGGCTGACTCGTAGGCAAGAGTGGCGCGGTTGCTGAGCTCATGAATGCCGCGATGAACATTCGCATGGTCCTTTTGGTAATAAGCCTTGATGGCCTCGATCACCTGATTGGGCTTTTGGCTGCTTGCGGCATTGTCAAAATAGATCAGTGGATGTCCATTGACGGACTGTTTCAGAATGGGGAAGTCATGCCTGAAATTCTTCATGAAAGTAGGGTGAGTCTGGCTCAACGTGCTCGTATTGAGGAGGGCGGCTTCGCTCACATCAAGCCGAGCTGAAGTCGGGCGGCTTCGGTCATCATGTCCTGGCTCCACTGCGGTTCCCAGACCAGTTCGACATCGGCCTGAGCCACATCTTCAATGCACATCACCTTGTTCTGTACATCCTGCTGAATCACCGGCCCCATGCCACATCCGGGAGCCGTGAGTGTCATCTTCACCAGCACGTCGAATTCGTTGCCTTCCTCAATCGGAGTGACCACGCAATCATAAATCAGTCCCAGGTCCACGATGTTGACCGGGATTTCCGGGTCATAGCAGGTTTTCATCTGTTCCCAGACCTGTTTTTCGACCTCTTCGGCGGTAGCCTTTTCTCCTGCGACCGCCGCCTGGATGCGGACTTCTTCGACTTCCCTCCCGAGGGCGTCGGCATGTTTGCCTTGAATGCGAAACATGTTGCCGTTGACGATCACCGTGAAGGCTCCACCCAGCTCTTGAGTGATCTGGGCTTCCTCGCCTTGTTTGAGTGTTACTGGTTCACCAGTGGGCACAATGGCCGCTTCGACATCTCGACTGAGAATGATCTGTGTTTCTTGGCTCATGACAGGGGATTAGAGGTGTGGGCGTGAAAGTGCGGAAGGGCTTCGAGTTGTTTCCACACTAAATCGTCGAGAGACTTTCGAATGTTTGGATGCTCAATACGATCGATGATTTCACCAGCAAAGGCACGCACCAGCATACGCCTGGCCCTTGCCAGTGGGATCCCTCGAGCACGCAGATACCAAATGGCCTGGTCATCCAGCTGGCCGATGGTTGCCCCGTGCGTGCAGCGAACATCATCTGCATAAATCTCAAGTTGAGGCTTGGTATCGGCGGTGGCGGCATCGGAAAGCAAAAGATTTTTGTTGGTTTGCTTGGCATCTGTTTTCTGCGCTACCTGACGCACGTGGATGCGGCCATGGAAGACGCTGCGGGATTGATCGTCCAGAATCCCATTGAAGTATTCATGGCTTTCGGTGTGCGGTTGGGCATGATCCACGACCATGTGGTGGTCGATGATCTGATCGCCTTGGGCGAGTGACAGTCCGTTGAGTGTGCAACAAAGCCCGGGTCCATCCAGGTGCGTTCGTATATGGTTGCGGCTGATCCGTCCTCCGAGGCTTAAATGATGTGAATCCATGCGCGCATCTCGCGTGACGCGTGCATAGATGCAGGCCATGTGAAAGGCCTGTTTGGCTTCATCTTGAACTTTGATATGCTCCAGATAGGCGTTGTCTTCCACAAGGCATTCCAAGGTAGGAGCTGAGAGATACACCCCTTGATCCATGCCATGG
>CACEMW010000024.1:0-36430 GCA_902560705.1 uncultured Verrucomicrobiota bacterium | reverse complement strand
GGAAAAAGAGCGCTTCCTTGCCCTTCTGAGGGTGGAAGCAGTGGACAAAGAGGATCCAGAAAAAGCGAAGGACAAAATTCATTTCGACAATCTGACGCCCCTCTTCCCAGAGGAGCGCCTCATTCTGGAAAATGACCCCAGTGAATATTCTACGCGAGTGCTTGATCTGGTTTGCCCCATTGGCAAAGGGTCCAGAGGTTTGATTGTGGCTCCCCCCCGAACAGGGAAAACAGTGCTCATGCAGAATGTGGCCAATGCCATCCTTCGAAACAACCCAGAGGTCTACCTTTTCATTCTGCTGATTGATGAGCGTCCTGAAGAGGTGACGGACATGGAGCGAACCTGTAAACAGGCAGAGGTGATCAGTTCCACTTTTGATGAACCTCCTGAGCGTCACATTCAGGTTGCGGAAATGGTGATTGAGAAAGCCAAACGCATGGTGGAGCACAAAAAGGATGTGGTGATTCTACTCGACTCGATCACGCGATTGGCCCGCGCCTACAATACGGTGCAACCTCACTCAGGTAAGATTCTCTCTGGTGGTGTGGATGCCAATGCACTGCACAAACCTAAACGATTTTTTGGGGCTGCGCGTAATATTGAAGAAGGAGGCTCCTTGACCATTATCGCGACGGCCCTAGTCGATACAGGGTCACGCATGGACGAGGTAATCTTTGAGGAATTCAAGGGCACTGGCAACATGGAGGCCCATCTGGATCGCGGACTAGTGGACAGACGTATTTTTCCATCCATTAATGTGGAGCACAGTGGTACTCGAAAGGAAGAGCTACTTTATCATCCGGATGAGTATGGAAAAGTGGTGTTGCTGCGCAAGGCTTTGACGGGGGTTCCCTCTATTGAGGCCATGGAACTATTGCTGAATAAGCTGAAGAAAACCAACACCAACATTGAATTTCTCCTATCGGTCGGGAATCCCTGAGGAGGCTTCAGGGAGCTGCTGTTGCCACCTGGATCCAACTTGATGTTGGACTCCAATGTGATCAAGGATACGCGTGACCACCGTATCGGCGATCTCTTCAATGGTTTTCGGTTGGTGATAAAAGTGCGGGCTGGCAGGCATGATGACACCACCCGCCTCAGCTACCGCTTCCATGTTCCTTATATGGATGAGGTTGAGGGGTGTTTCTCTGGTGACCAAGATAAGTTTCCGTCTCTCTTTAATTACCACGTCCGCACAGCGCAGCATGGTATCCTCGCTGGTACCTTGTGCAATCCTGGCCAGCGTTCCCATGCTACAAGGGACAACAACCATCGCATCTGGGGGGTTGGAGCCACTGGCGAAAGGAAGATTCATCGATTTGCTTTGGTGACGCAGGACCTTGTCTGGTACGACCAGGCCGCCAGGGAGTTCTGCCTCGATGACTTGAGAGGCGTAGGGGCTCATGATGAGATGGGTTTGGACTTGGTAGGAGCACAAGTGCTGCAGCAAGCGCTGTGTGTAAATGGCACCGCTGGCACCTGTTACTCCAACCAGCACACGGAGTTTTGGATCTGATGTTGTCTCCTGCCCCATGAGAAGAACATGATACGCACCCACCGAATATGCAAGTATCCGCCCAAGAAAGGTTCAACAATGCCACTTGATTCGACGCTCCATGGAATCTAGTTTTAGAGCATTAGGATTGCGTTTTTGAAGCGCATGCGAACCTTTTCAAGATGGAGTGGACGTCATGAATTTCCGCATTCCAATTCGGGACCCATTCATCCCCGCTTTCAATGAGCTTCTGTTCTGAAAAAGGATAGGAAGAAATGAACGAATCGGTCATTGCCCAACAACTGGAATCACAACTTGCCTTGAATCAGGTGCTCATACCCGATTTATGGCAACAAGAAGCCGTGAACGCTCTGCGCAATGGGCAGGATGTGGTTTTGCATGCCCCTACAGGAGCTGGTAAGACGCTGATTTTTGAGCTGTGGTCTGATCTGGGCAAAAACCGAAAGCAGCATGCCATCTACACAGTGCCTACCCGTGCCCTAGCCAACGACAAATTAGCGGAATGGCGCTCCAAGGGGTGGAATGTGGGCATCGCTACGGGAGATCTTTCCGAAAATCTGGAAGCGCCCGTGATCGTAGCGACACTCGAAACCCAAAAAAGCCGGCTGATCAAGGGGGATGGGCCTAAGTTGCTGGTGATCGATGAGTATCAAATGCTCGGAGATCAGGATCGAGGGTTGAACTATGAGGTCGCCATGGCCATGGCTCCACCGCAGACCCAGTTGTTGCTTTTGAGTGGTAGTGTGGCCAATCCCCATCAGGTGGTTGAATGGCTCAAACGATTAGGACGAGATGTGGTCGAGGTACAACATCATGTTCGACCTGTGCCCCTGGAGGAGGTCGCCCCCATGCGTTTGCGGCATACATTCCCCAAAAGCATTCGGTCCTACTGGGGACGCTTCGTCGCTTCAGCGCTTTCCGAGGGGCTCGGGCCTATTTTACTCTTTGCTCCCCGCCGAAGAGCTGCTGAAAAACTGGCCATGGAGTTGGCCATGGAACTCCCCGCCCCCTCCCCCTTGATTTTAAGGGATGATCAGAAGCGCCTTCTAGGGGATCGTCTCAGTCGTATGATTCACCGCCGTATCACTTACCACCATAGTGGTTTGAGTTACGCTGCACGAGCGGGTGTGATCGAGCCGCTGGCAAAAGCGGGGCAGCTCAGGGTGGTGATTGCTACGATGGGGCTGGCTTCCGGGATTAACTTTTCCCTTCGGAGTGTCGGGCTTGTGGCGGATTCCTACCGACGGGACTACCAGGAATTCCCCATTCAGCCAGATGAACTCCTTCAAATGTTTGGTCGGGCAGGCCGAAGGGGCATTGATGACACGGGTTACGTGTTGACAGGAGGAGGTGGAGCACGGCTTCGGGATGCCCACCCAGCGCGTTTGGCAAGGAGTGCGATGGTCGATTGGGGGGCGCTTTTGAGTATCATGCATGCTGCCAAGGACGTAGGTGGAAATCCATTCGAACACGCCGTGAAAGTTCAGCAGCGCCTTTTTACCAGTAAGCCTATTTTTCTTGGGGTCGAAAGTGCCATGGAGAATCCCGAGGCACCGTGCGGATTTGGTACGGATGCCGAGCGATCGCGCTACGTCAAAAGGAAGGTCAGGGAAATCCTCAATAGCCAATCGGAGTGGGAGAACAATCCTGAAATACAGGAGGTGCCCATGGAAAAGGCTTTGGCGCCTGTCTACCGTGACGCGTCTGGCGAGTTGGTGCCTGGATGGGAGATCAAGGAACCTCCCAAATCATACGCCCGATGGGTTGTGGATCACTGCCGCCCTCTCATGACGTTGGAACACGTGGTGGACCGAATGGGAGAGGGCAGGACTTGCGTGCTGGATGATTCCGGGAAATGGAAACTTTTTGGGAAATCATTACTGATAGCAGATCGGCTCCAATCAGGGAAACTGGTGCTGGCAAAATGGGCCAGGCGCCTGACCCACTGGAGAGGAAGACAGATTTCGGATGGCGTGTTGGAAAAAACACTGAAGCCACTCATTCAAAAGAAGCTTCGTCAAAAGGGTCAGGAAGTGGTTCGATTTGTGAATCGCAAAAGATCGGTGGAGATTCATTTCAATGTTGGCAAACAGCCGCTTTCAGTTTGCGTTGACCGGCAGGGGGTTCCTTTGTGGGCTCCAGCGGTTCGGCGGGTAGCCCCCTCGGCGTGTCAGGGATGTTCCCTGAAGGATACCTGCCGACAACTTTCTGCCAAAACCGGAACCGCCATGCTCTGGCGCCGTTTGAAACTGATTGAAGCCAATGGCGAACCGACTCAGCGCGGGCGCATCCTGAGCTTTTTCTCCCACGGTGATGGACTTGCAGTAGCAGCGGCTTTGGAGTGTCAATCTTATCCACTGAAAGAATTCATCTACGATATTGCCAACCTTCATGCGGGCCACCGCTTCAGTCGAGACGAGCATCGCTGGGGAGGGCGCTTGGCAGTGATTTGTCATGAGGCCTTCGGCTATCAGAACATTCCCGGTTATTTGGAAAATGGGATTCCAGTGCAGTATGGATATGGAGCCGAGAGTATCGTGATGGATATCCATGAAAATGGCCTCAACAAACACAAGTGGGTGTCGGACTTTCTGGGAGCTGGCGATATTGACCGCATCATTATCGAGTGGCGCAGTTTGCTTCGGCAGGTCATTCATGCCCCATCCCTCGAGTGGGATCGATGGATGGCTTTCAAGGAAGTGGCCGCCAGAACCTTGAACGAAACCCAGTCCCCTACCCTGATCGAATTGCCTGAGTTGGCTTACGAACAACGCCAGAGGATAGACCATCGCCTGTGCTGGGGTTCGGCAAGCCGTGAATAATTCTTCTAGCCCCATTTGACAATCGGGGGTAACCGCCAAATGCCAAACGCTTCAGGAGTGGCGTCCTCCCTGAAGACTCCATCGCTTTTCCAAGCACTCAACTGCACTCATAGGTCCGAGTTCTTACCTTGAAGTGCTGACAGACCCAGGGATTTTAATTCCTTCAAAATAGAGCTGGTGAGGGCACTTTTCCTGAACCCAATCACCTTGGTCTGTTGATAGCCGAAAAAGGTTTTGAAATCTTCGGAGGTGTAACGCTGATAAACGGGAAGGCCTGGAAATTGTTTCAGGATCTGATGGACCCGGCTAGGTGAGATATCTTCTGTAAGCAAGAGGAATCCGATCTTTTTCCGGATGGCTTTTAAGGTCTGCTCGCCCGTTGTGACAATCCTTGCCCGCAGAGCAAAGGGAAAAAGCCGCTCTACGGGTATGGGAGACTCTACCTGCTGGATTTTGGGGTTTGCAGAAGCTGAGCTTTCGTTGCTTGCCATTTCTCGATAAAGAGTTGACCATGTTCGAAATCCTTTTGTCGAGAAAGTAAATCGCATGAAACAAACGCCTTTTCCATGGAGCTTCTGGGTTATCTCTTGCGCATTCATTGGTATTCTTTGGGCTCAATCCGCCCAGGATGAATGGGTATCGCTTTTCGATGGAGAGAGCTTCAAAGGGTGGGAGGGGAACTTGCGTTACTTCCGTGTGGAGGATCAGGCCTTGATAGGAGGCTTTCTGCATGCGTCCATTCCGCGGAATCAATTTCTGGCGACTGAAAAGGAGTATACCGATTTTGAACTTCAACTGCAGTTCAAGCTGACAGGTGAAAAAACCAATGCGGGGATTCAACTTAGGAGCCAGCGTATCCCGAACCATCATGAGGTCATTGGGTATCAAGCGGACCTGGGTGAGCAATACACGGGATGCTTGTATGACGAATCACGACGAAACAAAGTACTCGCAGGCCCCAAAGCTGATGAAATGGCGGCTGTGATCCAGCCTAATGCTTGGAATGATTATTGCATCAGGTGCCGGGGACGGCGTATTGAGCTCTGGATTAACGGGCACCTTACAGTCGACTACACCGAATCAGACCCAAACATTCCTCAGCACGGCATCATTGCTCTTCAGATTCATAGCGGCCCTCCGGGAGAGATTGGTTATCGTCGGATACGCATCAGGGAACTTTAGCCTCCATATCGGGTAGCGGGGTCAGCCGTCTGATGCGATGGTTTTCGCTGTCCCCTATATAGACGCTACCATCTTTGGCTGCGAATATTCCGTGTGGTCTTGCGAGTTGGCACGCTTTGCTACCTCCATCTGGTCCATCGCCTCGCTGGCCGTTTCCTGCGATACATCTCATGATGTGTGTGGTGGCTTCGATCATCCGAATGCTGTGGCTTTCCGTATCAGCGAACCAGACATTCCCCTTTGGGTCCAAACTGATTCCTTTGGGGCCTGATAACTCCGCCTTCAAGGCCGGCCCGTCATGCCCGGTAAAGCCTTTGTCGCCTGTGCCAGCCATATGATGCAAGCGCCCGCGATGCAGATCCATTTTCCAAATGGCGTTTCCTTCGCGCAAGGCAAGCCAGGCATTTCCCTCGCGATCAAAAGCAAGAGCCCGAGGACCTTTGAGTGGAGATCGATACAGAGGGCTTCGGTCGATGGTGTCGAGCTTTTGTCCATTACCTGAAAGGGTCTCGATTTTTTGATTCAAGCGACCCACACGGCGCACCCGATGATTGCCAATATCACAAATCACCAAATTTCCCCATGAGTCGAGGGCGATGCTGTGCGGTCGCGAGAGCGTGGCCTGGCTGGCGAGGCCGCCGTCGCCACTAAATCCGGCTTGCCCCGTGCCAGCAATGGTCTGAATCGCCTGGCTGGACTGATCGATTTTACGTACCACATGGTTGGGCATTTCGACAAAATAGAGATTCCCTTCGGGGTCAAAGCAAATTTCATAGGGCTGCCAGAGCTGAGCTTCCAAAGCAGGCCCTCCGTCACCACGATAACCCGCAATACCGCAACCAGCGACGGTCTGCATATTGCCATGTTTGTCGACACGCCGAATCACATGGTTGTCCATATCGCAGAAATAAAGATCTCCAGTAGGTCCCACTGCCAGCCCATAAGGGTTTTGAATACGCGCCTGTGTAGCGGGTCCCCTATCCCCTCGGTAGCCTGGCTGGCCATCGCCCGCGATGGTTTGGATCTCCCACGAAGTCATCAGGTCTTGGCCTAAAGTGGGAACATGCATATTCCAGCTCATCCAGATCCAGAAGGCACCGAGGAATCGAAGCATACGCAGATAATGCTGTTTGAACGCGCGGTTGAGAGAGGAACAGGCTGGAGGTTTCATGGCTAGGTTCGCTGATGTTTCTTGATGGCTGGTCGCCCCGGTTTGCGCCCCCCTCGAGTCTTTTTGGGGGTCTTGGAGACTCTCAAACGACCTTTGGTTGGAGAGGGAGTCCTTTTCGACCCGTCAGTGTTTCCTCCCACTTGTGACAATTGACGAATTTGGTCACGCAAGAGGGCTGCTTTTTCAAATTCGAGTTTACTGGAAGCCTCCTGCATCTCTTCCCTTAGCGCATCTAATGTGGATTTAACATCCAGGTCACCAGCCGTTTCCTTCATGACCTGTGATCCTTGATGTTTATCCCTCAGGTGATACGTCAGGCCCTCTTCGATACTTCGGCGCACACTGCGTGGGGTGATGCCGTGAGTTTTGTTGTAGTCGATTTGTTTCTGCCGCCGGTAACTGGAAATCGCCAGAAACTCCTTGATGCTGTGAGTCATGACATCGGCATAAAGATAGACTTTTCCGTTTAAATGTCGGGCTGCCCTTCCAGCCGTCTGAACCAGACTTGTTGTGGAGCGTAAATAGCCTTCTTTGTCTGCATCCAAGATGGCAACCATGGAAACTTCCGGCAAGTCGAGCCCTTCTCGAAGAAGATTAATGCCGACCAAAACATCGAACTCACCCTGCCGGAGTGCCCGAAGAATTTCGACCCGCTCAATGGCGTCGATTTCGCTGTGGAGATATCGGACCTGAATGCCAAGATCATTCAGGTAATCGGTAAGCTCTTCGGCTGTTCGTTTCGTCAAAGTCGTGACGAGCACCCGCTCTTTTTGTGCAATGCGCTGGCGAGCCTCCTCAATGAGGTCATCGATTTGCCCCTTGAGTGGCCGCACCAAAATCTCTGGATCGATCAAACCCGTGGGGCGAACAATCTGCTCCACCACCTGTTTTTGAGACCATTCTAATTCTCTAGAAGCTGGGGTCGCACTGATGTAGAGAGTTTGGCCTTGGGTGGCCTGGAATTCGTCAAAGTTCAAAGGACGATTGTCCAAAGCACTTGGTAGGCGGAATCCATGATCCACCAACACTGTCTTGCGCGAACGGTCACCTGCATACATGCCTCCGATTTGAGGCACCGTGGCATGGGATTCATCGATGACCAGTAAATAATCCTCTGGAAAAAAGTCGAGCAATGTATAGGGTCGCGAGCCAGGGGATCTCCCGGATAAGTGACGAGAATAGTTTTCAATCCCCGAGCAGAAACCCATTTCTTCCATCATTTCCAGATCGTATTCCGTCCGCATTTTGATCCGTTGGGCCTCTAAAAGTTTCCCTTCTTTTTCGAACGTGGCGATACAATCGGTCAGTTCTTCTCGAATCGCTAGGATGGCTCGCTTGAGCTTGTCCTTGGGCGTTACGAATTGCTTGCTTGGGTAAAGGGTCAACACATCGAGTTCCTCGAGTCTGTGCCCGGTCAATCGGTCAAAGCGGGCGATTCGATCAATTTCATCCCCGAAGAACTCAATGCGAACCCCATCTTCCATGTAGGCGGGAGCCAGTTCGACCGTATCACCACGCACCCGGAATTTTCCAGGAGTCAGAGAGATATCCTGGCGTTCGTATTGGAGATCCACCAAACGATGAAGCAATTGTTCTCTAGTGAGCGCTTCTCCTATTTGGAGGGGTAAAATCATGGCTTCATAATCTTCCTTGCTCCCCAAGCCATAAATGCATGAAACACTTGCCACAACAATCACGTCGCGGCGCGATACCAACGAGCTGGTTGTGGACAGCCGCATGCGTTCGATTTCCTCATTGATGCTGGAGTCCTTCTCAATAAAGGTGTCCGTCTGGGGGACGTATGCTTCCGGCTGGTAGTAATCAAAATAGCTGACGAAATATTCGACCGCGTTCCTGGGGAAAAAGCTTTTGAATTCTGCATACAATTGTGCCGCCAACGTCTTGTTATGGGATATGATCAGAGTGGGTCGATTGATTTTGGCAATCACATTGGCAACAGTGTAGGTCTTGCCGGATCCTGTGACCCCAAGCAGCACTTGATGGTCTTGACCCTCTTGAAGACCTTGATTCAGGCTCTTGATGGCAGCGGGTTGGTCGCCAGCAGGAGGGAACGGGGATTCAAGATCGAACATGATGAGACCCTATGCCAGCCCCTAGACCCCGTCAACTGCCTCCCAGCGACATCCTCCATAGCCCTATTCCAACGGCTTGAAGATTGCCTGGCATCCTTGAGGTTGGCATAGTGGGCCCTTAGTTTTTTTTGAGTGCTATTTGCATGAGTCAATCAATGACATACCGTCCTGAAGTGGATGGCCTGAGGGCTGTTGCCGTCCTCGCAGTCGTTCTCTCTCATGCAGGATTTGAATGGATGGCGGGTGGTTACCTTGGGGTCGATGTCTTTTTCGTCATCTCCGGCTATCTGATCACCAGCATCGTTCATCGACAGGTCGTGGAGGGACGGTTTTCCCTTCATGACTTTTATGATCGCCGGCTCAGGAGAATTTTACCCGCATTGATAGCCGTTTGCCTGGTCACCTCTGTGGCTTCTGTGGTCATCCTTCCACCCACTCATTTGGCAATGTACGGGCGTAACCTTGCCAGTGTTTTTCTTTTTGCCTCCAACATACAGCTCAGTATGACAGGGCAAGGCTATTTTGCTCCCGGCGCAGTGTACCAACCCTTACAACATACGTGGAGTTTGGCGGTAGAGGAACAATTTTACCTCTTTTTCCCCATCGCATTTTTCCTGATTCATCGAGTAGCCAAAGCTCGAATACCGATGCTTCTTTTCCTCGGTGCTGCAATGAGTCTAGGCCTGGCTCAGTTTTGGGTGAGCTCTCATCCGACCTCTGCCTATTACTTGCTCCCCTTCCGTGCCTGGGAGCTGCTTTTGGGAGCCATGCTGGCACTGACTCCCTCCAAGCCAAGTCCGAAGGATGGTCTTTTGGGGTTCTGGAGTCTTGCCATCCTGCTGGGCTGCATGATGGGTTTTAGTGAGCAAACCCCGACGCCCAGCCTGGTGACACTGTTGCCTGTCTTTGCCACGACAGCTCTTTTGGCTTCAGCAAAACCTCACACGCTTGTCGCTCGCATCCTGTCTGCGAAGATCCTGGTGAGTGTGGGGTTGGTGAGCTATAGCCTCTATCTTTGGCATCAGCCTGTATTCGTTTTTACCAAGATGGCCGCGAGGACCCATGGCGACGTAGGAACCAAAGTCGGAAGCGTTTTATTGAGCCTTGGCTTGGCTTGGATGAGCTGGAAATGGGTGGAACAACCCTTCCGCAACCGTGCCTGGTTGAGCCGCCATCAAATCTATTCCTACTCCTTCATGGGATCTGTCCTTTTTCTCTTATTCGGGCTGTGGGTGCATCATCAGGAGGGGCTGAAACAACGATTAAACCCGATACAAAGGACCATTCATGATACCTACCGTGAAGCAAGAGAAGGGCTTACCTACTGGAAACAGGATCAGTGGTACGAAGCCAATCGTGAGGACTGCAATTTTTACGATCACCTGAATGCACCCGATTCGCCTTTACCCCGCGAATCCTTGACGCCTTCGTGCTACCAAAGGGATCCCACCAAGCCATTTTGCTTGCTTCTCTGGGGAGACAGTCATGCCACAGCCCTGAGTGGCGGGATCCGTTTTGCGTTTGGGGAACATTGGCAGATCCTTCAGGTCACTACCTCAGCTTGTCCACCACAATTGGTAGCGTCTTCTGATCCGAACGATCGCTGTCGCTTTGCCAATGCCTTCGCGACGGAAGTTCTCCGCGAGGCCCAGCCCGATGTGGTGGTGCTCGCCCAGGCCGAAGGGCACAGTGACAAAATATTCAATCCTCTGATAGAGGGTATTCTCGCTCGTGGTGTGCAGAGAGTCTTGCTTGTGGGCCCTGCCCCGGAGTGGGTGCCCGATTGCCCCTCGGTAGCCATCCGGCTGGCGGCCCAAGTACCACCGAATGATCGAACCTCACTTGGCTTAAATCTTCAACGAGGAAAAGTCGATGCCATGCTTGCTTCTCACCTTAGGGCCACCAAGGAGTTTTCCAGTCGAAGCCGCTACCTGAGCCTGATGGATTACTTTTGCTCACAGGGAAAGTGCCAGGTCTACATGGCAAAGCACCCCAAACCCATTCTTACAGCACACGATTACGGGCACTTGACGCTCGAGGCTGCATCGGCCTTTGCCTTGGACCGCATCCTGCCGGAGTGTGCCGAGGTGGAAGAAAGGGTCTCACAAAAATCAACGACACCTTGAGACTTTGCGTCCCATGATCATGGGCGCTGTACCGGCCAGTGAGTCGATTCTGTCCGTTCGTGATCGAGGAAAAAGGTGAGTTTTTCAACCACTTCAGGATACCGGCTTGCCACATTATGCGATTCTTCTATGTCTTCTTCCAGCAGGAAAAGCTGGAGTGGTTGGCCAAAACCAAGCCGTATTGCCTTCCAGGGGCCCCAGCGTGCGGCTTGTTTGAAGCCACGCTCATGGAATTCCCAGTAAAGGAAGCGCTGAGTTAAATCTTGAGCCTGTCCAAGCAACGTGGGAAGAAGGCTCACACCATCCAGACCATTAGGAGCCGGCTTCCCTGCGACCTCTAGTAAGGTGGGAAGGACATCGGTGAAGGTCCACACAGTGTCATTGACGACACCCCCATGGATTTTTCCCGGCCACTTCACAATCATGGGCACGCGAATGCCACCTTCGTGCAGCGAACGCTTGATG
Organism: uncultured Verrucomicrobiota bacterium; assembly: GCA_902560705.1. Taxonomy (GTDB): domain Bacteria; phylum Verrucomicrobiota; class Verrucomicrobiia; order Limisphaerales; family AAA164-E04; genus UBA7971. Next base: position 25,055 of record CACEMW010000024.1, on the reverse strand, counting down.
CCTCGCAGCGGCCCGTTGGAATCGTTGAATTCCGGGTTGTTACCCCCTTCCTTGTGAGGACCATTGTCTGAAGTGAAAAAGACAATGGTATCCTCCTCAATTTTCAGAGTTTGTAGTTGACGAAACAAACGACCGACGTCGCGATCCATATGGGAAATCATTGCAGCATGAGCTTTTTGGGGGGCTGGCCAGTCCTTGGCCGCATATTCTCCCAAGCTGGGAACCTCCATACCCTCTCCTTTGGCCTCGTTGTTGGCATGTGGAATGGTCAGTGGCAGATAGAGGAAAAAAGGTTGACCGGTATGTGCTTTCACATATTGCATCGCTTCCTGGAAGATAAGGTCGTGACTGTAGGTCAGCTTATTGGTGGAAATGCCAGCACCCGTCGCATCTTCATTCGGGACGATGTTGCCCAAGGAAACCTTTTGCTCCCCTTTCCAAAGATGGGTCGGATAGTAATTGTGAGCATGCCGCTGGTTGAGGTAACCAAAAAAATAATCAAAGCCTTTACGGGTAGGAGCGCCGGTTGTGCCCGGCTCCCCCAGCCCCCACTTTCCCATCAGGGCCGTCTGGTACCCTCCCGTTTTCAAGAACTCCGGGAGGATGCGATCGTCAGGCTGCAGTGGCACTCTTGCATTGCCTCGCACACGTGTATGCCCTGCATGCAGTCCCGTCATGAGGACCGAGCGTGAGGGTGCACAAACCGTGCTCCCAGCATAGACCTGGGTAAACCGCATGCCCTCTGCGGCCATGCGATCCAGGTATGGCGTTCGAATCCTTTTTTGTCCATAGGAACCGAGATCCCCCCAGCCAAGATCATCCGCCATGATAAAAATGATGTTTGGATGTCTGTCACTCCCTTCTCTTTGACCCTTGAGGGTCGGTTCGCAGAGGCCTATGAGAAAGATGGCCGTAACCATCGACGATGCGGACAGGGTGAAGCCATTGGCGACTTTGGAGGGCATAGAGGATCTTACGAGAGATGTTGTTACATGGCAACCTTTGCCACCTGTCCGTTTTGAGCTGTGCAGAGCCTGTTGACTGCCGCATGCTGATCGCCGTGACATACACGCATTGGATTCGAGAGCATATCAAGGATGTTTCCGAGGCAAGTGGTGAACGATTGCTCGAGGGTTTCATGGACCTTGTGCAAAAAGCCGGAATGGAACTCTATCCAGCTCAGGAACAGGCTATTCTGGAGCTTTTTGATGGGCATCATGTCATACTCAACACGCCAACCGGAAGCGGCAAATCGATGGTGGCACTTGCCTTGCATTTCCAGTCGCTGGCCCGTGGCCGACGATCCGTCTACACCTCTCCCATCAAGGCTTTGGTCAATGAAAAGTTCCTCGATTTGTGTCACCGCTTTGGCTCCTCCGAGGTGGGATTGATGACGGGAGATGCGTCGGTGAACCGGTCGGCACCGATTCTCTGTTGTACAGCTGAAATTCTTGCAAACATGGCCCTCTGTGAGGGGGCAGATGCTTCAGTCGATGATGTCATCATGGATGAATTTCACTATTACAGTGACAAGGACCGGGGCGTAGCCTGGCAAATTCCATTACTGACCTTGCATCAGTGTCAGTTTTTGTTGATGTCTGCCACCATGCGGCAGACCGATTTTTTTTCACAATGTCTGCAAAGATTGACTGGTCAGCAGGCTCGCTGGGTGCATGGGAAGGAAAGGCCGGTTCCATTGGAGTATGCCTATGCTGAAGACCCATTGGAACAAGTGGTTGAGCAATGTCTTGAGGAGAACCGTGCGCCTGTTTACATTGTGCACTTCACTCAACTTGACGCTGCGGAAAATGCCCAACGCTTCACGAGCCTTCAGGTGGCAGACAAGCCGCTCAAGTCTCGTATTGCCGAGCGCATCGCTCAGGAAAGTTTTGCGAGCCCTTACGGCAAGGAGCTGAAGAAATACCTTCGCCATGGAATCGGCATCCATCACGCCGGCATGCTTCCCCGATATAGAATTCTTATCGAGCGAATGGCTCAGGAGGGTTACCTGCGATTGATTTGCGGGACGGACACCCTTGGGGTTGGGGTCAATGTTCCCATTCGAACCGTTCTTTTTACACGGCTCTGTAAATATGATGGGCAGAAGGTTGGATTGTTGACGGTGCGTGATTTTCAGCAGATCAGCGGTCGAGCTGGAAGGAAAGGTCATGACGATCGGGGATGGGTGATCTGCATGGCCCCAGAGCATGTGATCGAGAACCTCAAGATGGAACGCAAATCTTCCGCGAATCCTCAGAAAAAAAGGAAATGGGTGAAGAAGCAACCCCCGAAAAAGGGTTTTGTCCATTGGGATGAGGTAACGTTTCAGAGACTCCGGCAATCGGAAGCTGAACCCCTGGTGTCTCGATTCAAGGTTTCCAATGGGATGCTCCTGGCAGTTCTGAGTCGACAGCGCAACGGTTGTGAGGCCATGAAGGCGCTGATACAGGATTGCCATGAATCCAGCGCGACCAAACGGGCGTTGAAGCGAAAGAGTTGGCAGTATTTTCGATCCTTGCTGGATCGAGGTATCGTCAAGTGGGAAGAAAATCCGCTGCAGACCGAGCGTCGTGTCAGCGTCAATATTGAGCTTCAGGAAGATTTTTCACTCAATCAAGGACTTGCCTTATACCTGATTGATACCCTGGCGACGATGGACCCCGAGGATTCAGCGCATTGCCTTGTCTGCATCAGTCTCGTGGAGTCCATCTTAGAGGATCCTTCCCACATTTTACGGCGTCAACTTGACAAACTCAAAGATCAGAAAGTTCAAGCCATGAAAGCCGAGGGCGTCAGTTATGAGGATCGAATGATGGAGCTTGAGCAATTGGAACACCCCAAGCCGGATGCTGATTTTATTTATCACACCTACAATCAATTTGCACAGACCCATCCGTGGCTGGCGTCGGAAAACATCCGCCCGAAAAGCATTGTTCGTGAAATGGTGGAGGACTTCCTCTCTTTCAATGATTATGTTAGACGCTATCAACTTCAAAAAAGTGAAGGTGTCTTACTGCGTTATCTCAGTGAAGCCTACAAAGTCATCACACAAACCATTCCGGAAACATTGCTTACTGAACCGCTCAAGGATACGACGTTGTTTCTTGAACTGATGATTCGACAGACCGATTCCAGCCTTTTGGAAGAATGGGAACGGCTGAAGGATGGAGGTTCACACAATGAAACGCCAACCCTCACGCAGCCAAAACCTCCTCGCCCTGTTTCGGTGTGGGATCCATTTAGCAATCGCAAGGCATTTGAGATCTTGGTGCGAAACCAGTTGTTTTCCTTGTTACGACTTTTATCTTTCGAGCAATACGAGGAGGCTAGTGCCAGAATACGCGAATGGTCGGAAGCCGTTCCGACCTCCTGGACGCCTCCGATTCTCGAAGACCGGGTATGTGCTTACCTTGAGGAACATGAGCTCCTTCGGCTGGATGCCGACGCACGGCATGCAAAGTGGTTTAAAATCCTAGAGGAAAACCCGCGCTTTTGGATCCTACACCAAACGTGGCTGGACTCAGAGGAAACGTGCGATTGGGGAATGATAGTTCGAATCCACCTGGAAGACTCCAAGCGTATCGGGCGCCCCGTCATGGAGATCTTGTCCATGGGCGACCAGATCGAATACCTTTCATAGCAAGGCGCGCCTTGCATTTTTCACTTGATAAACTAGGACATTCATAACTCTCATGGAATCAACCAAGCACTGCTTTGTCCCAGCCATTCAGCAAAGGATAGCCCAGGTCGTTGTTGGACAGGAAATCGTGGTCGAACGCCTACTCATTGCCCTTTTCACCGGTGGGCATATTCTGCTGGAGGGGCTCCCGGGGCTGGCCAAAACGCTTTTGGCAAACACCCTTGCCAACAGTATCGAACTACAATTCAAGCGCGTTCAGTTCACCATCGATCTGCTTCCCTCCGACATCCTCGGATCTGAAGTGCTGAATCCTCGCGATCAAACATTTACAGTCCAAAAGGGCCCCATATTCACCCATTTGTTCCTGGCTGACGAAATTAACCGAGCAGCTCCTAAAGTTCAAAGTGCGCTGCTTGAAGCTATGCAGGAACGCAAGGTCACCATCGGTGGTCAAGGTTTGCCTCTTCCTGCACCCTTTTTGGTCATTGCGACACAGAATCCCGTGGAACAAAGCGGCACCTTTGAGCTCCCTGAGGCACAACTGGACCGCTTCATGCTTTGTCATCGGCTGCACTACCCGAAGCGCGAAGAAGAAGAAGGTATTCTCAAACGCATGCTTCGTATGGGCCTCAAGCGCGAAAAAGAAGGAGCGATGCCTCAGACGGCATTCGATACGTTCAGCGAAGAATCCCCGGCAACCCTAACGGAACTTACCGAAGTGATGGAAGATGTTCAAAAGGTGCACGTGAGCGATGTGTTTCTCAAGCATTGCGTTGATTTGGTGGGGCAAACACGGGAACACCCAGACCTCGAGTTGGGTGCGAGCCCACGAGCGAGCATGGCGCTCGTACAGGCTGCGCGGGCTCGTGCTTTGATTCACCAGCGCGAGTATGTGGTTCCCGAAGACTTGTTTGCCCTTGCCGAGGATGTAATTCTTCATCGGGTCCGTTTGACCTACACCGCACAGGCCCAAGGAAAACGCGGAAGGGATCTGATCGACAAACTTCTTATGGAGGTTACCTCCTAGATCCTGCAAGGGGCGCCTATGCCAGAACTTGACGCAGCTATTCTCGAGTCGATCAGTCGCGATGACTCGCGCTCCTTCGAGCTTGCTGTGCGCCGTCTTGCAGACAGCTTTCATTTCGGAATGGATGCCAGTCCTTTTACGGGCAGTGGTATCGAGTTCCACCAATCAAGACGGTATGAATATGGCGATCCCGTGAAGTCCATCGACTGGCGGGTGAGTGCCCGAATGGGGAAAGTCTTTATTAAGGAATATCTATCCACCAAACAGGTGCCTGTGTATCTGGTGGTTGATACATCGGCCTCCATGACACTGTCTTCGACGGCTATCAGCAAATATGCCTTGGCCGTTGCCTTGGCGGGTGCATTGGCTTTCGTATCACTGGATCGGACGAGCCCGGTGGGAGTCATCGGTAGTGGTAACCGTGCCATTCATCTTTCCCCAACCCTTTCTCATCCATCGCTCATGCGGATACTCCATCACTTACGCAACTACACATGGAACGAGTCGACTCACCTCACACGCAGCCTCAAGGAACTGGATCAGAGGCTGGCTCTGAGGCATTTGATCATTGTCTTGAGTGACATGCATGAGCCTGAAGTCGTTCCTCCCCTCGGGTGCCTTGCGCAGCGCCATGAATGCATTGTGATCCAATTGTCCGACCCCATGGAACATTCGCATCCCGTAAGGGGTTTTGTCCGTGCACGTGAGGCGGAAACCAGCAGGGAGGCGACCCTCTCCTTTTCAGCGAATCGCTCCGGGTTGCCAGATTTAAGAAACTTGCTCAGCGGTTACCAGATCAGTCATTTGAACTTGCGAACAGATCAGGCACCACTCTCGAGATTACGTAGCTTTTTACAAGGCCGGTTGTCCATGGGCCGCAAGTCTTAGCGCACAGGTTTCTTCGGTGGAAAGGATTGTCAGGGAGGAGCAGGCATGGGATAAATAAACCATGTGGAATCCCCAAAGTCGTGTGGACCGTCGTTCTGCAAACAGGTCAGTTTCAACCGCTATTGGATGGTGGTGGCTATGGGGTGCCTTTTGTTCAGTAATCTCCTTTCCGTGTGCCGATCCACTTCCCAAGACCCACATGCTTGAGATGGAGGGTGACATTGCCTCTGAGCTAGTAAAAGGGGTCGATCGTTTTCTCCTCAAAAAGCTTGATGAATCGGTGGCCAAACGCGGTGCGTTTTGGAATCGGGCTTTTGATTCCACGCCTGCCTATGTCCAATCCATACAGCCCAACCGAGAGCAGCTCAGAAAACAGCTGGGACTGTTGGATGAACGGGTAGCGTTTGAACATCCACAGGTGCGGTTACCTCTTGATGAGACGGATGCTCTCTACATGAAGACACCAGCATTTGAGGCTTATAGGATTCAATGGCCTGTTGTGGGCGATGTGATGGCGGAGGGTCTTCTGCTGGTTCCAAACCTCCTGACCATGAGAGCTAGCGGATTGGAGGTGGACGCTACGTTTGCCAACCAGCACAAGGAGCGCTCTCTTTTTGATTCCTTTCATGCGGCGGCACACGTCATTGCCTTGCCGGATGTCGAGCAGGCTCCGGAAGCTTTGGCGGGGCTTGCTCCTGGAGTGCCCGAAATATCACAGTTTGCCAGGCGTCTTGCCGAATCAGGGTGTCGAGTCATTATTCCCACCCTGGTTGGGCGTGGGGTGTCCCGTAGGCAGTCGGGCTACGGTGGTTGGGGAGCCGATCTCACACACCGGGAATATCTTCAGAGGCCCGCCTTTGAAATGGGGCGAGGAATATTGGCCTACGAAGTGCAGACCCTGCTCGCTCTGGTGGATTGGATCGAAAAACATCAGGGGAAGGAGCGGCGACCGATTGGAGTGATGGGGTATGGCGATGGTGGGATGCTTGCGTTATACGCGGGTGCGGTGGATACACGTATCGATGCTGTCGGAGTGAGCGGGTATTTTGGTCCGCGTGAAGGCATTTGGGAAGAGCCGATTGACCGCAATGTCTTTGGATTGTTGGAGCAATTTGGTGATGCCGAACTGGCAACCTTGATAGCGCCTCGTTTACTTGCCATCGAAGCCACGGCCGGCCCTGAAGACACCTTTGAAAGTCTTGGTGCAGCTCCCTCCCGCAGAATCGGCCCTGACCCAGGGCGGACTTATCAGGAGACTCAAAGAGCCCGAGCATTGCTTAAAGGTTATCCAGGGGAGATCCCTATTCGCCTGATCCTTGGTGAAGATCTTGAATACGGTAGCGAGCCCACCTTGGAAAGTCTCCTCTCAGGGCTCGATAGGAGCCTCCAATTGGGAAAATCCATGCCCATCAGTCCCCCTATAGCGGAGGAAGCATTCTATCAAGAGAGAGAGGCAAGATTGATCAAGGCATGGGACCGGCACACCCAAACGCTGCTTTTGGAAAGTCCCTACAAAAGGCAGGCATTCATGAAGGATCTCAACACCGATTCGGCGAGTGAGTTTGAAGCTTCCGCCACCACATATCGTGAGTATTTCAAACATGAAGTCATTGGCGCCTATGATGAACCTCTTTTGCCTTTTAACGCGAGATCCCGCTCCACCTTCAAAGGCGATGGCTGGGTGGGTTATGAAGTGGTGTTGGATGTGTATCCCGATGTGATTGCCTACGGCATCCTATGCCTTCCCGAAAAAATGCAGCCGGGAGAAAAACGCCCGGTGGTGGTTTGTCAGCATGGGCTGGAAGGTCGACCGCAAGATATCCTACAGGGAGACCATACGGCCTATCATGATTTTGCTGCTCGGTTGGCTTCCCGAGGATTTATCACTTTTTCGCCCCAAAACCTTTATCTTTTTCAAGATCGATTTCGTTCACTGCAACGAAAGTCCTACCCCCTCAAAAAAACCCTCTTTTCAATCATTGTAGCGCAACATCAGCAATGGGTGGACTGGCTTCAGGGTTTACCGTTCGTCGATCCGGAAAAAGTCGCTTTTTACGGGCTATCCTATGGAGGCAAGACTGCCATGAGGGTACCTGCCCTGGTCACAGACTATTGTCTTTCCATTTGCTCTGCCGATTTCAATGACTGGGTATGGAAGAACGCCTCGACCTTGAGCCCTTACAGTTATGTTTGGTCCGGTGAATATGAAATATTCGAATTCAATCTGGGACACACATTCAACTATGCCGAAATGGCGGCCTTAATTGCCCCGCGCCCCTTCATGGTGGAACGAGGCCATTTTGATGGAGTGGCTCCAGATGAAAGAGTGGCCCTTGAGTTTGCCAAAGTCAGGCATCTTTACCAAGCCAGACTCAAACTTGAAGATCGATGTGAGATTGAATGGTTTGATGGCCCCCACACCATTCATGGCGAAGGCACTTTTGAGTTTCTCCATAAACACTTGGAATGGCCTTCACCATAGCCGGGCAAGCTATCTTTTGGTCATGTGACCTCTGCGGTGCCTTTCGGCTCCTTTGCCCACCATTGAAAGAGAAAGCAATAAAGTCCGCTCATCAGACAGAGCATTCCGGTGCATAGAGTGATTCCAGTCCACCCCAGAGCCTCCCGTTCACGTAGCAAAAACCAAGCGAACTGAAACAGGCACAAGAGGGAAACCAAAAGAATGGAGAACTCTCGCCCCATGCGCGACACAACCCACGCGCCAAAGGGGGCACCCACGGCAACGACCGGTGCAGCGCCAAGCCAGTGGCCCCAAACCTGGGAATCCAACTGCCCCATGGCGCACTGGGTGAAAAGCCCAATAACAGAGGTCATGGCCATGAGAACCACTGAAGTCGGAATGGCGGTTTTTAAATCGGTCCGGTAATAAATGACCAACACCATATAGAGGATCATGTCGATACCGACTCCTGTCAGCGATGCAACAGTGGACCCACCCACAAAGCCGATCAACAGGCCCATCCAACGCGTGCGAGCATGTGGAACCACCCGTTCAAACGAAGGAAGGCTCATGGCTGAGATTTTAAGAAGATGAAGGATGCCAAAGCCACCCCAGAGAAGTGAAAAGATTCCCTGAACTCATAAAGAGGGCATGCGATTGCCAAGAAGCGCCAATCCCATGGGGGTTCCCAGCATGGAGCCCAGGAGGGCCCATCGAAGAAGGCTTCCGTGAACCCGAATACCTTGGCTCCAAATGAAAAGACTCGCACTGACCATGCCGATGGACTGAATGGCAAAGCCAAAATCCCGCCCCATGCCAGAGGGCTCTCCCTGAAGCATGACCAGCACCGGGAAACCGACTGTGCCTCCGCCCATGGGGGTTGAACCTGCAAAATAGGAACCCAGCGACATGGCGAGGGCGATGGGCCAGTGCGCATAAAGCTCGCTGACATGCCCTCCTGCAAGGATGGACACCATCCAGCCTGCGTAGAAGAGTGTCAGCCAGATGGAAAAGAAGTTTCTTTTTACCGGGTGCATCCGAAAGGAATGCATGGGAGGGCTTCAGTGACACGATTTCCGTTCAAGCACCCCAAGGCCGATTGATCCGTAAGGAAATTCAGCGCGGGGCTTAGCGGATTTCGTTAGGGATTTGGTTCAGTGTGTAATACGCCGCCGGATTGAAGAGTGGTTCTCCACTCTTGGCGCTTCGGATCCCCGGGCATTTGAGTTCATGGACATGACCGATTTGCAGAGAGTCCAGTTTGAGGGTGACCTTTAGTCCGTCCTCCGAGACCAGAGCCGATTGAATCTTGGGCTGAGTGGCGTCTACTTCGGGGCTTCCGTAGCTGCTCTGGTAAATGTAAGTGTAAGTTTCCATCTGGTAAGACTGAACCATGGCAGCACTGGCCCGATCAATGGGTTGAGTGAAAGTCAGTTCAAATCCATCCCCTAAAGCATGCATGGTGTGGATTTCGAAAGGTGTCTTGCCAGTCCATTGAGTACGCTGAAGGGAGAAGGGTTTCCCTCCCCTAGCTCCCCACCCTCGATCCGTGCCTCCGACAAACAGGCTGCCGTCTGGTGCAAAGGCCACACTGAGATTGCCTGAATCATATCCTTTTAAAAAGGGAAAGCAGGCTCCTTGATACACACCATTGACCTGCTCGAGGTCGACCCGCATGACCGTGCTATGGGTTTGGTCGCACACCAGGAGTTGCCCCGTAAATGGGCCAAATTTCCCATCGGTCTGGTCGCAAATGATCCCACTGGCCGACTGCCCCATCTTGTTGTAGGGAAAATATACGGCTGTCGGTACTAATTCGGGGATTTTCTCGGCTTCAAGATGCATCCTGCTTCCACTGAGTGGATCTTGAGGTCGTTTGCCCAGAAGATCGGTCTTTTCATACCACCGATTGCCACTTGGGTTGCCCATGAATCCACCGGGCTTGAGATGCTTCAAACCACAGGTGCCGTTCCATACACCTTGATTATCGGTGTAGAACATGTCGCCGATTGCATTGGCTCCGATGCCGCCGGGCGAGCGAATACCGCTGCAGGTTGGCAACATTTGGCCATCAGGGGTAATCCGCAGGCACCATCCCCGATAATCAATTTCGCTGGTAAAAGAACCTGTCAAACAGAGAACGACCCAGATATTGCCTTCACGATCAAACTTCGAACTGAACGCATATTCGTGATAGTCTCCGGTGATTCCCCAGTCCGCATTGATGGTTTCGAAGAGATCGGCCCTTCCATCCCCGTCCTCATCCTTCATCCGAGTGAGCTCACAGCGCTGAATGCAGTAGAGCCAGTCGTCCTTTTTAGCGAGCCCCAATACTTCATGCAGCCCCGAGGCATAACGCTGAAAGCGGCTTTCTGACGGAGGGTCTCCTAGCACACCCTCCACGCGATAAATGTCACCCAAGCGGGTGGAGACCAAAAGCTGATCCTCTCCCATCCACTCAATGGCACCAGCCTCAAGCACGATGCCCTCAGGAATCGGAAAGGATTCCGTCTGATAGAAGTCCGATTGCTGTTGCCCTTTGAGTTGGAAGGATCCGCATAAAAGCCATAGGGCGCTGGCGCAGCAGGCATGCTTCCAATGGCTGTCAACGGTGGAGTTAAAATTGTTCATCTTTGAGGTGTGGGGTTGAGATGTCGTGGGTATTCTCACCAGAGAATTTCCTGAACCACTCGGGCCTTTCCATGATTGAGTTCCACAGGGATCAGAAGCATCGATCCTTGATCGCTGGATTGAATGACCGCTTTGCTGTCGCCTTCCCATTCAAAACGCATGACCACCTTTTCATCGATCAGGTAAGCACCATCGTCCATTATGGAAATGTTGGAGCCGATTGCCGCACGCATCCAGAGATGCGTGTAATGTGCTTTGGAATCAAAGGTGAGATATCGGCGAAAAGAAGCATCCAATTCGCCTGGAACATCGACCCAGTAATCCTCTACATCCATGGCCAAAAACCGGTACATGAATTTTGGACGACGCTGAGAATCCAACCAATAACCCTTAAAGGTATATCCTGCCTCTTTTCCAGTAAGTTCTGGCCAAATCATCTCCGCGGGAACGACCGAGAAGGCAAACGGCGGGCCACTGGGTAGCAGGAACAAGTTGTGGCCCAGAGGTGGTTCGAAACCTTGACCACGACCATTACTGTGCCGTGCGCCGTCCATGAAAGGACCCTGCCAGACCATGGCTACACGCATCGCATGGGCATCAAAAGCCAGATTTGCCTTCTCTGGGTATCCTACTCCGATGGCGCGTGAACCCGCGCCCTCAATGAAATTGCGGTACATGACGGCTTCCCCCTGAACAAGGATTTCCTTTTGTCCTTGCACAAGGCCATCGGGTGGATTGGTGTCGTCCGCTAATTTGAGATAGTCCCATATCGCATCGATCTGCCGGGCGGTGTCACCTTCGAAGATGTCCTGATTGACGCTCTGCCCTTCAGGCCAGAAGCTGGGCATGCGTGTGCCTGGTCGCAAGCCCTGAGGGTTCTTCACGTAGGCCGTGAACCAATCTTTCTGCAGACGCTGGCTCATGAGAGTCAAATCAAGAGCCGGGATGCCCAAGGAGGGGTATTTCCCAAAAGTGTGACAACTAATGCAACCCATGCCGCCGGTGCCCACCAGTTTTCTGCCATACTTGGCCTCGTTAAGGGAGACTGGCTGAGACTCTGCGGCATCGGATGGCGCTGCCTGGTCCACCGAAAGCATCGATGCCGCCATAGCATGCCCGACGGTTTCTCCAAAGGCGGGCATGCGGGTGGCCATGTAGGGTCTCACCGATGCTCCATCGGTTATGACTGTTGTCAGCCACTCAGGCAAAAGCTTACGACCGACGCCGGTCAAAGGAGGGGGAACACTCCCCTCGTCTCCCATGTCGACTTCGCCCACGCTGGTAAAGAAAGGTCGTGTAGAAGGTTCAGGACCCCCGAGTCCGTCACGCGAGTGACAAGCCTGGCACTGCTGCTGCACCCAAAGTTTAGTGAGCTGCTCTATTAGGGAGCTTTTTTCAGGATCGTCGCTCAACTGATCGAGCACTTGGCTGATGAGCCTCTTTTCTTTATCGCTGATGCTGTAGCGCGGATGGTCCTCTCCCGGCTCAGCGGAAAGGCACCCTCGTTCATGCCAGGGAGTCCCTGTTCTGGTAAGCTGAGAAGCGATTGCCAGCTCCACTTGGCCCATTGCATGGCAAGAGGCACAACCCAGTTTTTGAAACCAAGCTTTACCCTGTGAAGCCTTCGTCTGATCCAACGTAAATTCCATGGTTTGGGTGGGAGACATGGGCTGGCCTAGGTGATACAGCCACTCTCCTGGAATGGGCTGTTTCGTCATTCCAGGACCTTCCACGAAAACCCTTAATTCAGCAGGTCCACCACGGTTGTAATAGGTAATTTTGATGGGGTGGTCTCCAGGAGATAGAGACACGCGGCCACTCTTTTCAACCGTGGCATGATCTCCATCATTTTGTACGATCAGTTTCGACCCAATGTAGAGCCTGGAGCCATCATCTGAAGCAGTGTAGAACGCATATTCCCCGGCCTTCTGGATCCGTATGAAACCGGAAAAAATCAACGCCATGTTATCCTGCCGTTTTTTCCACTGATCGGTGATCTCTTCGGCAATCCCATTTGCCAAGGGATCTGTGAAGTCTGGTGGGTTATCGCCTGGAAAATGTTCCTTGAGATCGGAGACAATATCACCCACCTCACGCGAAGGGCTCCCGAACTCGAGGTAATGATACTTCAACCCGCGGGTTTTCTCAGTGCTTTGCTCTGCTCCAAACATGCCCGCTGCCTGTCCTCGAAGAAGATACATGGCGATGGCTCGGGACTCTGCAAAAGTCAACTTCATGGAAGGCATGTGCGCATTCGGAAAGATGGCCTTGGGATCGCGCAGATAGCGTGCAAGGGCATCCACCGTGGTTTTACTATCCATGGAAAGAAGCGGCTGCAAATCCGACGACCTTGCATGCACCTCAAGAAGTGAGCCTGGCACTGGAATGTCGGATCCCTTGAGGTCTTCTGGGTGACTGTGTGCTCCATGACAGGCCACACAACCAATGGCATGATAAAGATTGCGTCCCCTGAGAATCGTTGAAGCATCCGCAGCCACAGGTTCACTATCCAGCGGAGTCTGAGCAGAGATGAGGTAATGAGTCAAAGCATCGACGATGGCTTCCTTTTCGTCCGTTTCATAGGCATGCAGAACGTCGGGCATGGTTCGCCCCTGCCCTTCCTGATTGGGTTTCAGCAGACGTTGGTGAATAAATTGAGGTGTCAGAGGCAGTCCTTGCTCCCCTAGTATGGGACCAAGCTTTGGCGCTAAGTGGGTTTTCCAAGGCGCACTGACTTGATGACAAGCAAGACAGCTGAGTTCCTGCAATAACAGTTCCCCTGTGGCCCTCGGTGCATGTATTTCATGCTTGTGCAAACGTGTCAAGGTATCGCCCGCCATCGCTCCCTTTGGTAGCAGAGCGAGGATCCCTAGGAGGATGCAGAGTAGCGCCTTTTTCAGTTTTATCGGGATAAAACCGAGCACAAAGAATCTCTGCCTCAGTGGATGACCATTCATTGGCGCGATTATGCCCGGACCGGAGAGTGGCGCAATATCTATTGATGCGAGATCGAATTGCAAGTATCCGTGAGAGATTCGGTGCTTCACCGAAGTTTACCTGCAAGGCGCTAAGGTGATGGCTGGAGATCCCAAGCGGTCAGCCATTGCTCACCAGATCTTGTGAAACCCTGCCGAAGCAGACGCTGATGCATGTCTGGCATGTGGCCAGCTCCATAAAAGATGGCGATCTGCCGTTTTCCTGCTTTAAGTTTTTCAGCAAGCACTTCAAAAGCTTTATCATTCCTACCACGCAGGATGACCGACCCCTTACCGTCCATGCCCTGATCCATCCCTCCCAACATCGATTCCATGGCAGTCATTTGTCGAGCCATCATCCATTTCAAGGCATGGTCCGAGGGGCCACTTCCCATGGCCATCAGTAAATCAAAACCACTGAAACCCTTGAGTTGTCCCATTGCCATCAGTTGTTTTTCTCGCAGGTACGCCTGTATGGCCAATGTGAAAAAGCTTTCTCCCTTCTGGCTTTGAAGTTGGGCGAAGGTTGCAGGGTCCAAGTCTGCATGAAAAAAGTGCGGCGATGAATAGTCCATTTCGTCGAGCTGATGGGTCAAACCCAGCAGCGCCTTCATGCCCGATTGAAGCTGACTCACCGGGTGAGAGGATTCACTCATCACAGTCGGATGGGTTTCCTCATCCTTGACCATCTCGTAAAGCACACACTCGATTTTGGCAAAATACTCATTTAGTAGGCGGTAATAAGCAGCATCTGCGACATGAATGGCTGCGACCAGATGAACCTCCCTTCCGGCTGGATGCCGATAAGACTGAATGGAGGTATCCAGGTGACCCATTTGTTCGCCCGTATCCACCCACCTTACAAAGGCGGGGTCGCCCGTTTGGCCGTGAGCCTGATGGATAATGGCCATCGTGCAGATTAAAAGCACGGCCTGGACGAAATGGATTTTTTTCATCATGAAAAAGGCTCTTGGCATTTGAAGAAAGTTTACTGAGCGAGGAATTTAAAGCATGCCTGTGCGTGGGCCATGGGAACGGAAAAGTGGCCCTCTTGTTCAAGCCATTCACCATCTGAGTCCTTTATCCTGTTGGCAATATACATGCCAAATTCAATGGGAACAATCGTATCTGCAAAACCATGCCAGATTTTTACCGGACAGGAAACCGCATCGAGTGTGTGGTGCCAAGGTTCAAGAAATCTTAATCCATCTCCATACATGCCTGAGATCCCGTGGATGAGTGATTCAGCCATCGTTTTCTGAAGGATAGGTTGCAACTCTTTTACGGAGAGCGCCTTTTGATCGCACTCAGGAAGCATGAATCGGCGCATGGCCCATAAAGTCAACCCAGGGGTCCGACGTAAAAGTGGGCGCACCATGGTCATCAATGTTTTCGGAAACCAAGGAGCCACTGGAGTGATTTCAGCCATCAGGCGCTGAAGGGGGTGCATGCTGAGGACACCCTCCTTGGCATCCATGGGGCCCATGGGAACCAAGAGAGCCCCTCGGTCAACTTTGGATGAAAGACAGGACATGACAGCACAAGCGTGAGGGCCTCCTCCGGAAAGCCCCATGACGGAAAAGGCAGGCAGTCCTAGGTGCTCAGCCAATTCGCCCATGAGCAACGCCCATGAACCTAATGAGAGGTGGCCTACGGCTGAGGACTGGCCATACCCCGGACGTTCAGGAGCCACAAGCAGGCAATCGTTCTCTTTTGCCAAATCGGAAAAAAGTAGTCCTTCATGACGGGACCCAGGCCAACCATGGAAGTAAAAGATAGGCTTTCCCTCTGGGTCTCCATAACATCGGTAACTGATCCGATGACCCGTTTTGCTCTCCATCACTTGGTCAACCTCCATCTGGCATTGCATGGGTTGTTTCATTTCATCGTGCGAAGCCTCATTCAGCGGCAAACATTAGGCTAAAAAGTTTCTTTTTGCAAAAACTGCATTGGAAATACGAACCCTCTCCAGCGCCGCATGGAGCCCCTAGCTTATAAGCTGGAGCCGCAGCAGGAGTTTCAGTATTGATGTAATTGTGTTCGCCGGCGCAGACATGCCATTGAGCTTGAAAGCGCTTTTGCACTGAGTCGCAGGTCATGGAACATCACACTCAAATCCAGACATTGGTAGAGCGCCTTTCGGAAGGTGACTTGAGCGCAAGAGAGCAACTCATTAGCGCATCTTGGGAAAGGCTGCTGCGGATGACTCGGCATATCTCCAGGGATTTTGCTGGAGTCAGGCGGTGGGAGCAAACAGAGGATGTCTGGCAGAATGCTTCCCTTCGAATCTGGAAAGCATTGGAAAAGGTTCAGATACAGGATGCTCGTCATTTCCTGCGACTTGCCGCGGAGAAAATTCGTTTTGAGTTGATTGATCTTGCCCGCCACCATCAAGGCCCTCGCGGGCATGGAAGGCATCACCAGACGGCCACCTCCTCTGCTGGATTCAGTGAAGAAGTTTTTCATAAAGGGATGGAAGATCATCCCCAAGCGAGTCTCAACCCCTCCCAGCAGGCAGAAGGCCAGGATCTACACCAGCTTATTGAGCAGTTACCAGATGCATTGAAGGAGGTGTTTGATCTGCATTATTATCACGATTTGCCTCAAGCGGAAATTGCGCAGTTGCTGGGAGTGGATGTCCGCACGGTCAAAAGGAAATGGCGTGCAGCCCGATTGGAATTGCAATCCAAATGGCAGCTGTGGCAGGCCGAAAACCAGGAGTCTTTTAAGTGACTAAGCCTCGGGAAGATCAGATCGAGCAGTGGTTGGATCATTGGGAGGAATGCACGGCTCGTGGTCAAGAGGTGGATCTGGAAGCACTTTGCCAAGCACATCCAGATTGCCTAAATGAACTGCGTAGACGGATCGGTGCCTTGACTCAAGCCGATCTCCTTCTGTCGGCAACACCGAGCCTCGATGCCGATGAAAACCTCTTCCCGACGGTGACACAGGATGAAGTCCTGTCAGGACATATTGAGCTGACGAGGCTCAAGGAACATGCCCAGGGTGCGATAGGCAAGGTCTATGTGGCTCAAGACCCACAACTCAACCGCAAGGTCGCTATCAAGTGTCTGCAGGTACGCCATGTCACCAACGATCTCTATCGCAATCGTTTTTTGATTGAAGCAGAAATTACCAGTCGCCTGAATCATCCAGGCGTGATCCCGGTGCATGGCGTGGGGCAGACAAAAGCAGGCTGCCCATTTTATGTCATGCCCTTCGTGGAAGGTGTGACTCTCCAACAAGCCATCGATACCTATTACCTGAACTGCAAAGCCTATTCTTCTATCAAGAGCAATCTGGAGTTTCGGGAACTGCTCCAACATTTTGTAGCCATCTGCGAAACCATCGGCTACGCACTCACCCGTGGCATTGCGCATCGTGACTTGAAACCCGAAAATATTCTTCTGGGTCGCTATGGAGAATCCCTGGTGGTGGACTGGGGACTGGCCGCACCCTTTCATCGGGACCCTGCGGCCAAGGAAAGCGGGGAAGCAACCCTTCTTCCGGGAGAGCCTGGTCTGTCAAGCCTGCCGGCAAGCACGCCGGGCGCCGGCACGCCTGCCTACATGAGCCCGGAACAGGCTTCTGGGTCGATTGCCTTCCATGCATCGAGCGACATCTACAGCTTAGGAGCGATCCTTTATTGTATCTGCTGCGGGCAAAGTCCAGCTGAGGGTTTTGATGGAGATATTCAGGGGCTCAAAGCATTCATCATCCATCAGAAATGGCCACATCCAAGGTCGATTCAACCCCAATGTCCTCAGGCTATAGAGGCCATTTGCCTCAAGGCCATGAGTAAAAAGCCTCGCAACCGTTATGCTTCGGCCATGGACCTGGCTCAGGAAGTGAAACGCTTTCTGGCAGATGAACGGGTAAAGGCTCATCGAGAATCCAAGTTTGCCGGTGTTCTTCGTTTTTTTCGCCAGCATCGGCGAATGGCTCAGATGACTTGCCTCTCAGTGACACTGGCTGTCCTGGCTCTGATCGGCTCATCCATTCAGGTTGGATTGAGCCACCGAGAAAGTCAGCGTACCAATACAGATTTACTCCAGTCGGCAGCAAAGCTCACCGCCCTGACCGTCCGCATGGAGATTGATCGTCGTTGGACCGTTCTTGAACGCGAAGCAAGCCAGTCTCGTTTGATCAACAGGCTTCTAACTTCTCAGGGGCCTCTGGACGAAGGACAACGTGTCCCCATGGCTGATTTGATTCGAGAAATCAGGCAGCGAGCCATGAGCAATGGGATCGATGCTGAGAGTTGGTTCCTTTGCAATGGACAAGGGTATCAAATGGCTCGGTTGCCCTACGGTTCCTCCATTGGCCAAAAGTATGCTCATCGTGACTATTTTCATGGAAATGGCCGTGATCTCCCCGATGGCAGCATGGGGTCTCCGCCGCACATCCTACAGCCCTACCTTTCGATCCCCTATGCCAGCAGCAATGATGGAGATCTTAAAGTGGCGCTCACCCATCCAGTCTACAGCCATTCCGCGGGGCATGAATCGCGTCAATTTCTGGGAGTGCTGGGTATGTCCATCAAGTTGGGGGACTTTGCTATTTTGGATGGCAATTTATCAGCTGGACAAATGGCTGCCTTGGCCCTTGTAGGGAAGGACTTTCTTGAAGGTGAACCCCGAGTTGGACTGATCCTTCATCACCCTGATCTTCAAAAACCAAATGCGTCCATCGTTCAGAGAGGCGTCCCGAGGTTGCCCAGCACACTCGTTGAGGCACTTCAGGACCATCCACTGGGACTCTATTTTTCAAGGTATACCGACCCACTCCAACCAGCCATGGAAGGTAGATGGGCTGCGGCTTTCGAACCCGTCCGATTGAACGAAAGGGCAGGCCTGGAGGAGAGCGGCGCTTGGGTTGTGATCGTTCAGCGTCCAAACTGAGATTGTGAAACCTCCCTCAGCTTTGGCTCGTCAGATACACAGCCCCGAGTTGACAATCTCGCTAAGAGAAGGATTAATTTAATCATGATTTTGTCCGTGATGCGCGTCGTTTTGGGGCTTGTTCTAACCGTGGTGCCTTGGGTTTTTCACCAAAAGAAAATACTCGGAAATCAACCTGAGAATTATGCACAGTCTGAAAGTGTCATGCTCTTTGGTCAGGCCATCAGCAAAGCCAGCTACATGGGAATTCTGACGTTGATTGCCGTCATGGGGATGTTCCTCGCGGTGCTGGGCATTCGAGGAATTGTCAGGCAACCATCAGCCTAGAGGATAGCAAGCTTTCTCTGGTGCACTCTCGCTGAAACCAAGCCCATTTCATCTCTTCGCTTTTGATACCCTCTAAATCATGGTCTGCGTTTAATGTAAGGCACCTCACAGGGGTTCTTTTGGCATGCATTGGAGGGATTGCCTGGGCTACTTCTTCCTCAAGAGCAGAACCAGTTGTTACCACTTATAAGCCCCTAGCGGTTACCCTTAGGGAAACGATGGACCATGCTTCGTGGCAAGAAGGTTTCGCTCCTCAGCCATCCTCGTTGACAGGGGTCACCTTTACCAATCGCTTGGATGGAGATGCTTTTTTAACCGACGCAGTCGCACACAATGGTTCAGGCGTTGCGATCGGCGATGTCAATGGTGATGGTCTGGAGGACCTTTTTTTCTGTGGTTTACTCTCTGCGAACCAACTGTATCTCAACCGGGGTCATTGGCTTTTTGAGAACTTCCCGCTCGGTGAAGCAGCTTGCCAAAATCAACGATCCACCAGCGCGGTCTTTTCTGATGTGGATGGTGATCGAGATCTGGATTTGCTGGTTGGCGGTATTGCTTCAGGCCTTCGGCTTTTCATGAACAATGGATCGGGCCAGTTCCGCGAGTCCACCGATTCAGGCTTGGACCGGACGACCTCTCCCGCCTCGTTGGCCTTGGCCGACCTAGACCGTGATGGGGACCTGGATCTGTATTGCGCCAATTACATCGACGTGATGTATACCGCCGATCCTACGACGAAGTATGCACTGGGGAGAAGCAATGGCCGAATGCACGTCACAAGTGTCAATGGCCGAGCGACGACAGAGCCACGGCTGCAAAATCGATTCACCGTCTCAGCCGAAGGTAAACTGCGCGAACTGCCCGAGGTCGACGGGCTTTACCTGAACGATGGAAAGGGGCATTTCACAGCGATCCAGGGTCGCCGAGGGACGTTCCAAGACCCCTCTGGAAAGCCCGTGCAAGCCCCTCGCGACTGGAGTCTGGCCGTGTCCTTTCGCGACCTCAACCAAGATGGCTGGCCCGACCTTTACGTGTGCAGCGACAACGCGACCCCAGATCGTTTGTGGCTGAACGATCAGCAAGGAGGCTTTCGTGCAGCCGATACCTTTGCTCTTCGCCACACCAGCCGATCATCCATGGGCGTCGATGTGGCAGACGTGAATCAAGACGGATTAGATGATATTTTTGTGGTGGACATGCTGGCTAGCGATCATGGCAAACGGCTTCAACAATTGGTCAAGCAGCATTCGAGTTTTCAGGAAATCATGCTGCCCCAAGGACGTCCGAGATACAATCGCAACACCTTGTTCCTGGCACAGCCCAATGGCCGTTTCAGCGAAGTGGCATTGATCGCGGGTGTCTCTGCATCGGACTGGTCCTGGTGCCCCATTTTTATGGATGTGGATTTGGATGGTGATTCGGATCTGCTAATCAGTAATGGATTTAGTTTTGACGTCATGGACCAGGATAGTCACGACCGACTCAAAACAATGAGCCTCACCATGCAGCAGCGAAAACGGTCGCGACAGTATCACCCACCCTTCCCGACTCCTAATATTGCTTTCAGGAATCTTGGTGACGGTACTTTTGAGTCCGCTCCTGCCTCTTGGGGTTTTGGTATCACTGGTATCTCCTATGGAATGGCTCTTGGGGATCTCGATAACGACGGAGATCAGGATGTCGTCATCAATCAGCTCAACGAATCCCCTATCCTGTTGCACAATCTTTCCAACCGACCTCGATTGAAAGTTGTCCTGAAAGGCCGTTCACACAACACCCGTGCAGTGGGTGCACGCCTGGTTCTTCGGACGGGATCTAAAACCCAATCCCATACCGTACAAGCAGGTGGGCGCTACTTGTCGAGTGATGGTCACAATCAAACGTTCGCGCTCAGTCAAGATGCCGCTCCCACAGCATCCATGAGCATTCACTGGCCAGATGGAAGTCAAAACCAGATTCATCGCTTGAAGATCAATCAGTGTCTGACCATTGAACAACCCGAAGAACCTTTGTACCCAGTCGCAGAGAAAGAAACCCCGCGGGAAATGGTTTTTGTTCGAGAGCAAACCATTGTTCCGGATCAGGGTGTCGTCCT
The DNA here is from genome assembly GCA_902560705.1 of uncultured Verrucomicrobiota bacterium. Taxonomy (GTDB): domain Bacteria; phylum Verrucomicrobiota; class Verrucomicrobiia; order Limisphaerales; family AAA164-E04; genus UBA7971. The sequence continues at coordinate 4,110 of CACEMW010000024.1, read as the reverse complement.
TCCACCCCCACCATCGCTCACCAGTCCTTCGGTATTTTGGCGGCCCCCTCGATCAGGAGACCTTGCCATTCATGATATCGACCAAGATGGACTCATGGATGTCTGGATCGAGGGCAGTCCACATCAAAACCCACGGATGCTGATCCAAAAACCAGATGGTAGGCTCACTCCCGTTACTTTGTCGCAAGAGGCCACAAAGGCTCGAGGTAAAGCACTGGGGTGGACAGCCGGAGATTCGGCATCTTACTGGCTTGTCAGCGCCAGACAAACGCGCCTCTCCGATGGGAAACAGTGCGAAAATATTCTTTTCATTGATGCTGATGGCAAGGTGGTTCAGACCCTAGCCTCAAACATCCCTGGCATTTCCAGCATGCATCTCATGGACATCGATCAAGACGGGGGCCTCGATTTGTTTCTAGGAGCCTTTCAGCCAGACGGTCCATACAACGGATCGTCCATGTCTCAATGGTGGCTTCAGGACGAAGGACAGTGGCATCGCGATGAGGCATTTGACCCGCTAGGAAAATCATTGGATGATGTGAGCGAAGCGGCGCACTTTCCTGCCGAAGAAACGACTCCCCCCACCCTTTTTGTGGCTTCGGAATGGGGCCCCATCCGGTCCTTTATTTGGGCCGCTGAAGGTGGTTACCAGGAAACAACTCCCTCATGGGGGCTGGACCAGTGGTCTGGCGCGTGGTCCTCCATGGAGGTGGGAGATTTTGATCGGGATGGTTTTGTGGATCTTCTAGTTGGGGGGCTGGGTTTGAACACCGAATGGGCCCTGGCGGAAGGTCTTATTTTCGGAAAACTCGAATGGGTCGACCCACGAACCTCCGAAATTCTGAGACTTTTTGCCTTTCAGAAGGATGATCAATGGTGGTCCATGGAAGATCTCAACACCCTCAGAAGGCGATTACCTGGTTTTTTCCCTGCCGAGCTAACCCACCAGGAATTTGCTCATCAACCCCTTAGTCACTGGCTGGATGCGGCGGGGGTGACAAAAAACGACTGGAAGAGGATTCAGCACACGGAAGCTGCCATCCTCTGGAACAAGGGACAAAGTTTCGTATTCAAAGCCCTCCCTTCAAGGCTTCAGCGCAGTCCTGTTCGCACGATGTTCACAGAAATGTCATTCCAAGAAGAGATTTCACGTATTCACATCTTGCAAAACGCTTTCCATGCGCAAAGCCTTCAAACAAGGCTGGATGGAGGAGGTGCTTTTGCACTCTCTGTCTCCCATCCAGGGATTTGGGAGATTCAGAGCTCACAAGCCACAGGCTTGGACTTAATTGGTGAGCCGACAGGCGGCGGCATCCTAAGCTCTAAACATGCTGCGAAGAAGAGGTTAGCTATTATTGAGGCGAACGGAATGCTATCTGTATTTCGCCAACGGTAGAGGTTTTCGGGGGAACCGATACTCTAATGCATCGCATGGACACTGATGGTAACTTTTTCGATTCCTTTGGCCTTGAAGATCAGCCAGATTATGCATAGCATTCACTACTAGCAATCTTTGCAAAAAGAAACACAAGTATCAATTCTATGAACAAGCTCCTTAAAACTCCGCTTGCAGCGGTCATCGTGGCTGCCTTCTCCCTGACGTTTTCGGCTTTTGCCAACGACATTGAGCCCGGGAAGGAATATTACACAGCCATCAAAGCCCCCGTGCCCATCGTTCTGGATGGAGATCTCAGTGAATGGCGCGGTGCTATGCTTCTTGCCGACCCTCGCTTTTCAATCCCCAAAGGTTCTGGAGATGATGGTGAACTCGTCTTCTTCGAAGAATACGCTGGCGGTAAATGGACGGGGCCAGATGATCAGACCTCAGCCGTTCAAGTCGTCTACGATGAAGACAACGTTTATTTCGGTTTTACAGTCACCGATGACTACCACGAAAACTCGGCCAACAGCGCATGGAACGGCGACTCCGTGCAGTTGATGATTGCCAATGATGCCCGTGATACTCAAATCGCTCTCTACAACTATGCATTGGGTGGTATCGAAACCGAAACAGGTGATGTGATCGTTATGCACGAAGCTGGCCCTGCTACCGGTGCCGATGCGACTCCAACCGAAGCGGTGGTCGTTCGAAATACAGAAACCAAGCGCACTTATTACGAGATCAAGCTCCCCAAGGAAACGCTTGGCCTTGAAGAACTCAAAGGGGGCGTGCGTTTCGGCCTTGGCATGGCCATCAATGATGGTGATGAAGGTGAAGGCCAAAGCGGCCAGAAGGGTTGGGGTGGTCTCGGTGCCCACTCGATTGTTTTTGGCAAATCCCCGACGGAAACAGCCCTGGTCACCTTGGCAACTTCCAACGACATTGAGCCTGGTAAGGAATACTATTTTGCCAATGAGGCTCCAGGTGAAATCACCTTGGATGGTGAGCTCAACGACTGGCGCGGTGTTCCTGTGCTAGCCGACCCTCGTTTCACCATCCCCAAAGGCAGTGCGCGCGATGGCGAACTCAAGCTCTTTGAAGAGTATGCGGGAGGAAAATGGACCGGCGCCGATGATCAAACTTCGGCTGTTCAAATCGCTTATGATTCCGACAATGTTTACTTTGGCTTTGTCGTCACCGATGACTATCACGAAAACTCGGCTAACAGTGCTTGGAATGGTGACTCCATTCAGTTGATGATTGCTAGCGCCAATCAGGATCAACAAATCGCCCTTTACAATTATGCTCTAGGTGGTGTGGAAGGTGACATCGGAGATGTGATTGTGATGCACGAAGCTGGCCCTGCCACCGGTGCCGATGCAGAACCTACGGAGGCCATAATCAAACGCGATGAGGCCACCAAGCGGACCACCTACGAGATCAAATTGCCGAAGAGTACTCTTGGCCTTGAGTCCTTGGAACTCGGAACCCAGTTTGGCCTTGGCATGGCCATCAATGATGGTGATGAAGGTAGCGGCCAAGGCGGCCAGAAGGGCTGGGGCGGTCTTGGTGCTCACTCCATTGTGTTTGGCAAATCACCCAGTCAAACGGCACTGGTCACACTAGGCATTGGGGGCGGAAACGCTGACCTAATGTTTTTGTCAGCTGTCAATGTCAGCATTGACTCCTTCACTTTCCGTGCCACCGACAAAGGTGATTCGGTGGTCGATCCCGCTTCAGCTAAGCTATACATTAATGGCAATGAAGTAACGTTGACCGCTGCTGACAAGGTGCTCGACGCCACGGATTTTGCATTTGTTGGGGATAAATTCGAGCCCAATACTGAGATTAACTATGTCATCGAGATCAGTGATGCCAATGGCACCTTGATTACCGATTCTGGAACCATTCATTCCCCAAGTTTCGGCTTGCTCAAAACCCCCATGTTGGCTACCAGCGTGGATACCAATAAACGTGGGTTCCTCTTTCGCGTCTGGCAGAATGAACTTACCGACCATGGTAACCAGACCTCTGCGGTGAAGGATATTCTCGCTGCAGCTCCTCAGGATATTGATGGCAGCACCCTTGAGAATGATGCCTACCTCGACGAAACAGGTCCTGCCAGTGGTAGCGGCAAGTTGGTTGGCCACCTCGCTGAATACGAAATTCCAACAGTTATCAACCTCAATGGTCAGACGATTGATGGAATGGAAAACGGCAATTTCCTCCCTGATGATCAAATGCCCGGTATTCCAGGAAACTGGGGAAGCTACGACGGCATTGCCGGCGAAATTATTACCTTTATCGATTTCCCTGAAGGCATGCTTAGCATGGGTGTGAACAGCGATGATGGGTTTGAGCTATCCATTGGTCACATCAACGATCCACGTGCCATGGTTGCAGGGTCTTTCAACGGTGGTCGAGGAGCAGCGGATACCACCTTCGAAATGGATGTGCGAGCTGCAGGCATCTACCCTGTGCGCATTGTTTACTTCAGTCAGGGGGGTGGAGCCAATATTGAGCTTTTCACGGTGAATGAAGCTGGAGAGAAGGTGCTCGTAAACGCCAACGGAGGTCTCATGGCTTACCGATCTGGTGAAGTGCCTGATTATGTGGAGCCAGAAGTGCCAGCAGCTCTTGTTGCCGAAGGAAGTGCTTCCGAGGCCACGGTGGTGGACTTCGGTACTCTGGACGGTGATGCAAGCTACGTCTTCTACTTTACGGCTATT
>CACEMW010000023.1:0-38551 GCA_902560705.1 uncultured Verrucomicrobiota bacterium | reverse complement strand
CTAGAGAAACAAATACTGTGTCCGCATCCTCAGTTTTGTAACTGCTAACCAAGCCGTAATAGCGCCCTGTCAACTGGCCAAATTCGGCGTAGGCGTCTTGCAAAAATCCTAATATAGGTTCATTAAAGTTGTTGCGACGGGCAACAACACCGTTCATATGATGCTCTTGGTTATGAACTGGGCCCAAAAGCACTGGGGCTTTCAAATCTAACATTTCGGGCACGCGACGACGCTTGGAACCAAAAAGTTCGATTTGGGCGGGCGTGGGAGAATCGATCATGTCATCTGGTGCACCCAAAAACTCCCGAAGCAAGTCCGCTTCGGGCGCATAGAAAGTCCTCTCTGAGTGAGTTGTGAGCATTCCATCTTGAATATTCATGCCCGGGTTCAAACTGAGCTCGCATACCTTTCTTAAAATAATTGCTTGATCTGCAGCTTGTTGGGCTGTCTTACCCATTGCCATTATCCATCCAGTGTCTAGCGCGGCGTAGAAGTCGTCATGCGCACAATGAACATTGAGAGCATGTTTAGTTAGCGCTCTAGCGCCAACCTCTAGAACCATTGTTGAACCTTTTCCTGGTGCATGGTAGTACTGCTCCATTGCGTAAACAATGCCTTGACCAGAAGTAAAGTTTACTGCCCGCTTACCCGTTACGGCAAAAGCCGTTGCGCCTCCCTGTGCGGCATGTTCACCCTCGCATTCGATTGCCACTTTGGGATGCCCAAAGACATTGAGTTCTCCAGAGGCGTATGACTGCTGATAGATTTCCCCGCCTTCGGTGGAAGGGGTTATTGGATAAAAAATCCCACCATCTGTTATTCTGGTTTCTACATGTTGGGTAACTAGCTGATTCCCATTGCAGGTTAACCTTATGCCTGGGTATTTTGGCTTATTAGGAGATGAATCAGTGGTCACCCCACTGGTACCACTAGGATTAGATTCTATCGTGGATGATTGATTGGCCATAAAAATTTAATTTAGCAGGAGACAAAGAAGGGTAACAAAGCCCTTACTGAGGAAAAGATTCCTCAAAAGACTTTGATTTTCAAGCATTCGCCAACGATCTGCAAGTGGTTTTGTTGACAGGATGGCAAAACGTTAACCACGGCGAGGTACGAGAACCCTTGCGATGGGATAAAATGGGACTTAAACCTTCGATTGCTAGCGTTATAGCTGCAATTTTAACGATAAAGCTTTTCGCTTGGTTTCAAACAAAAAATAAGGTGAAAAGACGAAGAGATGCATCAGCCAATGGTTCCGGGTGGCCATAGCTCCAGTCTAAGCACAACAATGCTTGTATTTCTTCCCACTGCCACAAGGACAGGGATCGTTTCGGCCCACCTTGGGCCCCATTCGGACTGGCGCTGCCTTGGCGATGGCCTCATTGGCTTCACTCACCACATCACTCGCAGGCTTTTCTGCAGAAGCTTGCACCCCTGCAAAAGCTCCTGCCTCCTGGTGAGAGGCGCGTTGCGGGAGCTTGCTGAGAAACTGCTGGAAAGCCATCAGACTGGAGGCACTTCGGAAGATGTTGTGGCAAATCTGACTCTTGATATTCACCATCAACTCATCAAAAACCTTGAACGCCTCCGACTTGTATTCAATGAGGGGATCTCGTTGAGCGTAAGCACGGAGGGAGATGCTGCTGCGCAATCCGTCCATGCTGTAAAGGTGCTCCTGCCACAATTTGTCGATGGCACTGAGGATGGTAAACCGCTCCATGGACTTCAAGGCGTCGGCATCCTCTACACTAATCTTCAATTCGTAAGCCTGTCGCACCTGATCTGAAATCAGTGTGGACACGGCAAACTGAGCTGCACTCATACCATCAAAGAGACTCCCAGCAACGGGGTCTTGCGAACCTTCGTTGGCAGATTTCCTCAAGTCCTCTTCCTGAAGCCCGATGGGGAAATTCAAGTTGACCCAGTCAGAAAGACCCTGGAGGTTCCAATCTTGAACGTCCTGGTCCGCGGAGGAAAACTGGAACACTTTTTCGACGGTCACCTCCTCCATGATGTCCATGAGCTGATCCTGAGCATTCTCTGACATGAGGACCTCATTGCGGAAACCGTAAATGATTTCACGCTGCTTGTTCATGACATCGTCATACTCAAGTGTGCGTTTTCGGATTTGAAAATTGTGCTGCTCGACGCGCTTCTGCGCCGTCTCGATGGAGCGATTGAGCATGCCATGGTTCAATTCCTGCCCTTCTTCCAACCCAAGTTTTTCCATGATCTTAACGATCCTGGGCGATCCAAAAAGTCGCATCAGATCATCTTCCAGAGAAATGAAGAAGTGCGAGGATCCCGGGTCTCCCTGACGCGCACAACGACCCCTTAGCTGACGGTCGATGCGGCGGGACTCATGGCGCTCGGTCCCAATGACATGAAGCCCACCCAGCTCCGCCACCCCTTCACCCAACTTGATGTCCGTACCGCGCCCAGCCATGTTTGTGGCAATGGTAACAGCCCCTCTTTGACCCGCTCGGGAGATGATTTCGGCCTCCTGCTGGTGATACTTCGCATTGAGGACCGCGTGCACAATGCCTTCCTTTTTCAGCAACTTGGCAATCAATTCGCTAACTTCGACTGAAATGGTTCCTACCAGAATAGGTCTTCCCTGCTGGTGGACGTGTTTGATCTCCTCAATAGCGGCCTGGTATTTTTCACGTCGTGATTTGTAGACTGAATCATTGCCATCTTCCCGAGCCACCGGTCGATTAGTTGGAATCACCAGAACTCCCAGCTTGTAAATATCCAGAAACTCGCCTGCTTCGGTTTCGGCCGTTCCTGTCATACCCGCCAGCTTGTCATAGAGACGGAAATAATTCTGAATCGTGATCGTCGCGTAGGTCTGGGTCTCTCGCTTGATTTCGACCCCTTCCTTGGCTTCCACTGCTTGGTGCAAGCCTTCGCTCCATCGGCGCCCCGTCATCAATCGCCCCGTATTTTCGTCAACAATCACCACCTCATTGTTCTGAACCACATACTGAACATCCCGTTGATAAAGACAGTAGGCCTTGAGAAGTTGGGAGATGGTGTGGATACGCTGCGCTTTGGTTTCAAAGTCAGATTGGGCCTTGTTCTTTGCCTCCATGCGCTGCTGCAGCGGAGTGGATTCATCAGCGTCAATGTGGTGGTAGATCTCGGCAAGATCAGGCAAGACAAAAGCATCAGGTTCGTTGGGACTGAGGAAGCCACGTCCCTTTTCTGTCAGGTCGGCATCGTGACTCTTTTCATCCATCGCGAAGAAAAGCTCCTCTTTTTGGGCGTAGAGCATTTTCTTGGTTTGATCGGTATACAAAATCGCTTCGGCACGGTTCATCCGGTTGATGTTTTCAGGATCTTCCAGCAGAGACATCAGCCGATCCGATCTTGGTTGCCCCAGCTTCGCTTTGTAGAGCAGAAGGCCCATTTCCTCCTCGAGTGCCTCGGGATTCTGAGGATTGGAGCCATCTTCGGGTTGAAGTTCTTTGACCACCTCTTCGGCCCGTTTGAGAAACTGGTCGCACAGCTTCTGTTGTCGCTGCACCAAAGACTGAATGGCTGGTTTGACCTGATCGAAGTTGTGATCGGAATGAACCACTGCCGGCCCACTGATGATCAACGGCGTGCGTGCTTCATCAATCAGGATGGAATCGACCTCATCCACAATGGCAAAGTAATGACCCCGTTGAACCTGGTCATCGCGATTGTTTGCCATCCCATTGTCACGAAGATAATCAAAACCGAACTCCGAATTCGTTCCGTAGGTGATGTCACAGCCGTACTGCTCGCGGCGCAGAGCCGGCTGCTGATCATGCAAGATGCAACCTACAGTGAGACCGAGAAAGGTATAAACCGCACCCATCCATTCGCTGTCGCGAGCCGCGAGGTAGTCATTCACGGTCACGACATGCACCCCACGCCCGGTCAGGGCATTGAGAAAAACCGGTAACGTCGCCACCAGCGTTTTGCCTTCACCGGTTGCCATTTCAGCAATCTTGCCCGTATGCAAGGCCATGCCGCCAATCAACTGAACGTCAAAGGGAACCATTTCCCATCGCAGAGGATGTCCTCGCACGATGACGTCTTTTCCGCAGAGACGACGGCAGGCTTGTTTAACCACCGCAAAGGCCTCGGGCATAACTTGCTCGAGGCGTTGGGCCAACTGCACCGAATCTTCGATAACAGAAAGTTCCTGTTTCCAGGCAGCAGTCTTTTCCCTGAGTTGATCATCCGAGAGATCCTGCATGGACTGGTCCATGGCGTTGATCTCTTCGACAATCTGGCTGTAACGACGCACTTCCCGATCGTTTGCCGTTCCAAAAATCTTTTTGAATATGCTTTTAAAGGGTCCAATCATGACAATCTGGGCTTTCGCAAACGCAGGTAGTAGATCACCGCCCGCATACGCGACAAAAAGGACAAAGTAGGTGAAGGGGCATAGGGCGTCAAAGCAATTAAGGGTTCGCCTCTAAGAGCCATCCGCACGCCTCACCTGGGGTCCAAAGAGCATGGAAAGCAACACCAATATATGCCATGGAATGGGCTAGGGTTTCAGCGCTGCTGAGCTTCCATCCGCTCCTCGACTTCCGCAATGCGACGATCCATACCTTCTAAGTGTTCCTGGATCCCTCCCATATGTTCCTCGATACCACCGATATGGTCATGGATGGAGCCTGCCTCGCGAGCATGCTGCTCCAGTTGATAAACTTTTTCATGGAGTACTTCTACATGGTGAAAGTGCTGCTGCTGTTCCTCAATCCGGCGATGGGCATGCTCCAGAGCCTCACCCAATTCGCGCATACGATGATTGGTTTGCTCCAGCTCTTGCTCCAACCTCTCGAATCTCTCCCATCGTTGCGCAAGATCTTCCACTCGATGTTCCAGATGCTGGATCAGTTCCCCGAACTCATTGGAAGATTCCCGAGAGTCTGCATCACGCGTCCATTTTCGTATTTCCTGTACTGCCTGGTGAATGGACTCGATCATGGTAGACGGGCCTGAGCGATAGGCCTGAGCTTGATTAAAAAAGTCTTCGCCACGAGGCCGGTCTTGGGACTGCGGAGCGCGATCTCCACTGCGCCCCATCCGCTCAGCAAGCTGGTGGCGCAACCTTCTGGCCCGATTCATAGTTTCTTCTGCAGCTTCATGCTTTCCCGAAGCCCTGAGTTCCTCGGCTTCCTGGACCATACTTTTGATTTGTTCCCGAAATTCCGGGAAAGCCTGAGAACGAACCGAAGATGGGCGCTGCGCCTGAATCGTGAACGTTACAAAAGTCAAGCAAATGAAATGGACGAAGAAGGCGTTCATCAGAAAGTCAGTGGTGGAAGTTTTCATCGTCTATATGTTTTATTTTGTCTAGGCTGCTGCTAATGCACTGGGGACACGTGGAGTCAAAGGTATCTTCACAAGGTAACCCAAGCTGCTTGGGACCTTCAATGCCATATTAGCGCATGATCCAAAATCACCAAGGACAAGAGTCATACGCTACTTGCAAAGAAGAGTTGAGGGAAACTCAGCGCCTCCGAAACCAATCCTTCAGCTCAGAGGAACGGGATACCCAGTCTCGATCATTAAGGGATACCCTTTCCTCAAACTCCGCATGGCAAGCGGCTCATTGTATTTTCGCCTTCGTTCCCAGAAGCGACGAGCCGGACATTCTTCCCCTACTTCGATCGGCATTGGCTGAGGGCAAAACTATTGCACTCCCACAATTTCAAAAAAATTCTGAAATCTACCGGGGAGCCATTATCCGAGATTTCAACAATGACCTCAGCCCCGGGTACTACGGGATCCCGGAGCCCGTGGCACATTGCACCGGGCTTGAGAACCAAAGCGTTGACTTGACCTTGGTCCCGGGAATGGCCTTTGATAGTAAAGGTTGGCGATTGGGCAGGGGGAAAGGTTTCTACGACCGTCTTTTGCCTTGCATCTCCGGCCAAAGATGTGGCGTGGCGTTCGATCATCAATGGGTCGAATCGGTACCGCACGAACCCTTGGATCAGAAAATGGATTGGATCATCACACCCCATCGCTGGGTCAAGGCCCGTAAGGACGTGTGAGCATGAAATGTCAATAGCTTTTGTGATTTGGGGCCCGGCGGTTTGGCTCACCGCAGGGGCCCTTCTTAGCTTCGCCATTTGCTACGCATGGATGCGCATCCGGCAGCAGAAGTGGCAGCAAGACAAAACCTCCCTGTTGCGTCAGGCGGCAGATGAGGCCAGGGAATTATTGTCCTCAACCACTCGCAAGGCGGAAGCTGAAGCAACCGAAATCAAGCAAAAAGCGCAAGCCTCCCTGGACGCCCAACTCGAAACCTACGCCAGGCAGGTAACCCGAGTGGAGCAACGAGAGCAGCTCATCAACGAGCAGCTTGCTGGTTTTGTTCGACAGGAAAAGATGCTCCAGTCCCAGCAAGAGCAGCTTCAGGAAAGGGCGCAGGAACTCATGAAACAGGAGCAAGTGCTTTCATCGCTTTCGGCCCAGCGACAGGAAGAAATCGAATCGATCGGCCAAATGACTCAGGCAGAGGCCCGTCAAATCATCCTTCACGAGGCCGAGCAACATTCCCTCAAGGATGCTCAGGAAGCCGACCGACGCATCCTCGAGCGAGCCAAGCAGGAAGCGGAAGTCCGCGCCAAGAAGATCATCAGCCTGGCCATCCAGCGCTTTGCCGGCGAACACACGTTTGATTCGACCACTTCCACGGTCGCACTGACCGGAGATGACATTAAGGGCCGCATCATCGGTCGCGAAGGCCGCAACATAAGATCTTTCGAAGCTGCTACTGGCGTGACAGTCCTGATCGATGACACCCCGGGAGCCGTGGTCCTTTCTGCATTTGATCCTGTCCGAAGGGAGATTGCTCGCGAAGCCATGAGTCGGCTCATCGAAGACGGCCGCATTCACCCCTCACGCATCGAAGAAGTCGTTCACAAGGTGGAGGAGGAAATTGATGAAACCGTCATTCGACTGGGGGAAGAAGCGGTTTACCGATCTGGCCTACCTCCAGCAAACCCAGAAATTGTCAAGACGCTAGGAAAGTTACACTTTCGGAATAGTTTCTCGCAGAACGTCCTCAACCACTCCGTGGAGGTAGCTCATCTCACCGGTTTGATGGCAACCGAGCTTGGCCTCAATATTCTGGATGCCAAGAAAGCCGGTCTGTTTCACGACGTCGGCAAGGCGATCAAACACGACATGGAAGGTTCCCATGCCATCATTGGAGCGGATTTCATCAAGGCTCACGGTGAACAAGATCCCGTGGTCAACGCAGTAGCTGCCCACCACGATGAAGTCGAGCACCTCTCAGTCCTCGGTATCTTGGTCAGTGCAGCCGATGCCATCAGTGCTTCAAGGCCAGGGGCTCGATCCGAAAGCATGACCACCTACATCCAGCGGCTCCAGAATCTGGAAGATATTGGAACCTCTTTTGAAGGCGTCGAAAAATGCTTTGCCTTCCAGGCGGGGCGCGAAGTCCGGGTCGTGGTCTCTCCCAAAATCATTTCAGACGAACAAGCTTATGAACTCTCTCGAAAGATTGTTCGGAAAATCGAGGATGATTTGCAATATCCGGGACAGATTCGAGTGACCGTCATCCGCGAAACGCGCTGCGTCGAATTCGCCAAATAAGTGGGCATCCTTCATTTCATATGGAGTCCATAAGATTTCAAAAAAGCATTGCCCTGCCTGCATCAAGCAGATGAAATGCGTCCATGTTTTCACACGTGGTTATTTTTTGGACGGATCCTGAACAACCCAACGCCGCTCAGGAGTTGATCGACGGAGCTCACCGATACCTCAAGAACATTCCCGGCGCGGATTTTTTTCATGTGGGATTGATGGCAACCAGTGATCGCCCAGTGGTTGATCAAAGTTACCAGGTGGCACTGAATATTGCCTTCAAGGACAAGGCAACCCAGGATGCTTACCAGGTTCACAAAGATCATGTAAAATTTGTCGAGGAGATTTTCAAAAGAGTATGCAAGAAGGTTGTGGTTTACGACTTCGAAGGATGAGTCCAAGAGAAGCTTGCTCCACTTATTGACTGAACCCTGAACCCAACAGCTCCTGCCGATGGTTTTTTTTGCATACGGCACTCACACAAGTCGACGGATGAAAAGCAAACACTTCCATTTGAAGTCAGGAAGCCATGGCGGATCGATGATTGCCTTTCTTGGGTGGAGCCTGATTCTGATAAGCACCTTACAAGGCCAGCTGATTATCAATGAATTCCTGGCATCGAATCGACGAGGTCTCATCGATGACGACAGGCAGCGTGTGGATTGGATTGAGATCGCCAATACCAAGTATTCAGCCCGTGTCTACCGAGGGCTGGTCTCTGACTGACGATCCTCCTGACATCTCCCGATGACAGGGTCCACCTGGAGTATGCCTTCGAAGGGCAACCCACACCTGCCCAGCTTGGATTGAGGATTACCGAAATATTCTATCACCCAAATCCTCAACCTCCGTTCTCTGATCAGGGCGAAGCGTTTGAACACCTCGAACTCACCCATGCAGGCACATCCACCCTGGAATTAAGGGGGATTCGATTCGCACGAGGCATCGACTTTGCGTTTGCAGATGATTCGCCCATATCCCTGCAAACCGGTCAGTCGGTGGTGATCGTTCGAAATGAGGACGCCTTCAGATCGCGCTTCGGTGATTCGGCCATCATCGCAGGCGTATTTGATGGGGAATTGGACAATGGTGGAGAAAGCCTGCGACTGGAAGATGCCGACGGTGAGCGCATCCTGGACTTTTCGTTCAGTGATCAATGGTATCCAACCACCGATGGAGAGGGTTTTCCCCTGACTGCTCGTACTTTAACGACCCCTTGAAACGCCTGGGATGAAGCCCGGGCATGGGTGGCAAGTGGGGAGCCCGGAGGCGATCCTGGGGATTTTTCGGAAAGCGATGCGGGAGGAGACTGGGCCCTGGAAATAGCACTGCTCACCTCCGACAATCACCGAGCCACCCTTGCCTTCGATCATCAGGCAAACCAGGTCTATACCCTCGAGACCATCGCCAAACTGACAGATGAGGCATGGATACCATTGGAAGTGTGGTTTTCTTCCAAACAGACTGGAAGGCATGCACTTACTGTTGACATCGGTGGCCCTCCCACCGGCTTTTTCCGCATTCGAAATGAACCAAGACCCTAGTGAGAGAGATGCCTGCCACAACTTTCCATTCGCTATTAGAGGCATTTTGAGTTAATTTACACTTGTGTTGAAACAGGCATTCCAAACGCTGTTATGGCTAACGGTGGTTATTTCCCATATCGGGATGCACCTCCCGGTCCATGCAGAGGTCTTAGGTGAGGGTTCGCAGACCAGCTGCGAGCGCTGCGCCTGTGGGGGAGGAAGCTGTTGTGTGGAGGCTGACGATCGTCAGGGACCCGAACCGCTTAGCCTACCAACCACTTCAACACATATCCTCAAGTATTCCGCAACCGCAGTGGGCTGTAACCTCCAGACTTGGTTGAACCGGTGCGACACCATCCGCGTCGTCATTCTGAGTTCATCGCTGCTATCCCATGGTCCGTCCAGACCTGCCTATCTACGTTTCTGCTCATACCTGATCTGAGCTTCCTTAACGAAAGGTCGTATTGTGTACGGCTCTGATGCGTCTTGAACTCTGGAGGTATGCCCTCCAGGTTTGCCAACTCTGATTCTAAGTCGTGGTGCTCGGCCGCACCACTCCAAATGCATGAAACGTTTAACATACCATTTTAAAAGGTGCTTTTATCATCTTGAAACACTCCACAAGCAATACTGGAGTCGTGTCGCCTTTACCGGAATAATCTTACTGGCAACAGGATGTTCTACCCATCGACAAGTCATCGTGAGGACATCAGAATTCGCCACCCCGCGAAATTCTGTGTCGAAGGAGAGACCACCCAAGAGCGCTTCTCCTGAACAAGCTCTTTCAAGCCCCTTGAGTCGCGAAATACCTGAGGATCTGGAGGGCTTGATTCAATGGGCTCTTGAGGAGAATCGAGGCCTCCGATCCACATGGGAACAATGGCAGGCATCCCGTCAGGACATCCCTCAAGCCTCTGCCCTTCCGGATCCGACGATCCGTTACGGCTACTTCATCCAGGAAGTGGAAACCCGCGTCGGTCCCCAGCAACAGCGCGTTGGAGTTGCTCAAACCTTTCCCTGGTTTGGTCAGAGGAAGCTTGCCACTTCGATGGCCGACGAAAAATCCATGGAGGCTTGGGCCATCTATCAAACCAAAAGACGAGAGTTGGTGCACAAAATCCGAAGTTTGTATGCTGATTGGGACTACTTTGATAGAGCAACGGCCCTTACACAGGACAATATCCAACTTGTCCGGCGACTGGAACAAGTGGCACAGGCAAGGCTTCGATCAGGTGAAGATGCGCTCGGCGTCGTGAAGGCTCAGCTCACCCTTGCCAGATTGGAAGAACAGGTCACTGAATGGACGGATCGCAAAGAGCCGATTGTGGCGCAGCTGAATGGATTGCTCAATCGTCCTTCCGACGCCCCAATCCCATCACTCAAACCTTCCAAGTCATGGTCTCCGGAAACTTGGAAGAGCATTGAGTCGACCACCGCATGGCAGGGGCACCCTGCCATTTTAAGGAAACAGGCAGCCCTCCGGCGTCGGGAGACTGCGGTGCAACTTGCCCGCAAAAAGCGCCGGCCACAATTCACCCTTGGTCTGGATCTCATCCAGACCGATTCCACCGGCAACATGGATGGCTCCGATCTTGGAAAGGATCCCCTGATGGTGAGCGCCATGTTCAATCTACCCATCTGGGAAAAGAAAAACCGAGCTGCTGTGGCTCAAGCCCAAGCTCAGGAAGCCGCCGCAAGACATGCATTGGATGAGGAAAGCAATCAGCTCCATGCTGCGAGGAGTGAAGCACACTTTGCTCTTTCCGATGCCCTTCGCCGAGAGGCCCTCCATGAGGATACACTCAGACCGCTGGCCGGAAGTGCTCTGCAGGTGGCCGAGCAGGCTTATCGCACCGGGCAAAGCACCTTTCAGGAGTGGATCGATGCACTCCAATTGCTATTGGATCTCGAACTCTCCCTATTGCGTGCGCAGACCGATCAAGCACTGGCACATGCCACCTTGGAACAACTCCTTGGAACGTCGGAATCAAAGCCTGCAACTATCAACACCCATCAAACACACTGATCGCATTTATCATGAAAACAAAATGGTTTCTTTTACCTTGTTGCATGCTCCTGGCTTTTGGGGCGGGTTACGGACTCAGAGGCCCGAGCACTGCCCACCAGCATGAGGAAACGAACGCAGGTAGCCCTGAAGCAGACATTCGCTTTTACACATGCTCCATGCACCCCAACATTCAACAGCCCTCACCCGGTACCTGCCCACTGTGCGGCATGGATTTGATTCCGGTTCGAGAGGGACAGGGGCCGGTAGTTGGGGAACGTCAAATTCACCTCTCCGAACGGGCTCGACAGTTGGCTGAAGTGGCCACTTCGCGGGTGGAAAGAAAGCATGTGGAAACTGAATTACGCATGGTAGGCAGGGTGACCTATGATGAGACACGCCTCTCCCATGTCACTGCCCGGGTTTCCGGTCGCCTTGAACGCCTTTTTGTGGACTATACGGGAGTCAAGGTCAACGAAGGAGATCACTTGGTAAACCTCTACAGTCCCGCCCTGCTTGAGGCACAGGAAGAATTGCTGACAACCCAATCCACAGTGCATCAACTGGGCCCCAGTGCCAGTGAATATCTACGAAAGAGCGCGATGGAGAGTTTTCAGGCCGCACGCGACAAACTGCTGCTCTGGGGGTTGAATGAGGACCAGCTCTCATCCATCCTCGAACGCGGATCGGCCGAAGACCACATCACCCTCTATTCTCCGGTTCAAGGGGTCGTTGTGCACAAGGATGCCATCGAAGGCATGTATGTCCAAACCGGTTCGAAAATTTACACGATTGCCGATCTCTCCCACCTTTGGATCGAGCTCGAAGCCTATGAATCGGATCTTCCTTGGCTGCATTACGGCCAGTCCGTCCGATTCACCAGTGAGTCCTTTCCCGGAGAGACCTTCACGGGACAAATTGCCTTTATCGATCCCGTACTCGATGCACGCACCCGCACGGTCAGAATGCGTGTCAACTTGGCCAACACCCAGTCCAAGCTCAAACCGGACATGTTCGTGCGCGCCATTGTTCGTTCGAGGATCGCCAAAGGAGGCCAGGTCATGGATCCCGGACTTGCAGGAAAATGGATCAGCCCCATGCATCCGGAGATCATCAAGGATGAACCCGGCACCTGTGACATCTGCGGCATGGATTTGGTCAGCGCCCAATCCCTGGGTTATGCCGAGGCCACTCAAGACACCGCGCCGCTGGTCATTCCAGCCAGCGCACCGCTGATCACGGGGAAACGAGCCGTTGTTTATCTGGACATGGGAAATGGCATCTACGAAGGGCGCGACATCACCTTGGGCCCCAGGGCAGGAGACCACTACCTTGTTGAACGAGGTCTCAAGGAAGGCGATCGTGTGGTCACCCGAGGTAATTTCAAGATCGACAGTGCCATTCAAATCCTTGCCAAACCCAGCATGATGAATCCTCCGGAGGGCACCCTCTCGGCACTTCCCCTCTGGAAGTCCTCCGATGCCTTCCTGAAACACTTGGAAGCAGTGACACAAGCCTATCTGCCGCTGCAACACGCCTTGAGTCATGATGCCTTCGATGGACTGGAAACCCTCGCAGAGGCATTGCACTCGGCGATCGACGCCATGCCGTCCCCTTCCATCGACGAAGAACAAGTCAGCGCCTGGGAGTCACTACAGGCCAGCATGCACCAGGCAGCTCGAACCCTTTCTGAGTCCTCATCAGATCCGGGAAAATTTAGGGAGGCGTTTTCCCCGCTCTCCCTGGCATTGAGTGAGACCCTCGTGCGATGGGGTTCTTCTTCTTCATCCAATCTCTACCTACTTCACTGCCCCATGGCCTTCAAGGGGCAAGGTGCGGATTGGATCCAGGCACATGAAGCCATAGAAAATCCTTATTACGGTGGCCGCATGTTTGCCTGTGGGGAGGTCAAGGAAACCCTCCACGAATCCGATTCAACCACTCAGGAAAGTGGCACCCATGAACCATGACCATCCGGTAGAAGGTCGGCTCAATCGTTGTATCGAATATTGCCTGAAGAACAAACTGCTCGTCACTCTGGCAGTTGTTTCCCTGGTTTTATGGGGTATCAGCGTCGCTCCCTTTGCCTGGCAAACATCCTGGCTTCCACGCAACCCCATTCCGGTGGATGCCATTCCAGATATCGGGGAAAACCAGCAGATTGTCTTTACGCAATGGGCGGGACGTTCTCCCCAGGACGTTCAGGATCAAATCACCTACCCCTTGACCGTCTCGCTGATGGGCGTCCCCGGAGTGAAGACCGTGCGCAGCTACTCGGTTTTTGGCTTTTCCTCGATTTACATCCTCTTCAAGGAGGAGGTTGATTTTCATTGGTCACGCTCCCGGATCCTGGAAAAACTGGCCAGCCTCTCACCCGGCACGCTCCCTCAAGACGTGCAGCCCAAGCTGGGCCCCGATGCCACCGCTCTGGGACAAGTTTTCTGGTACACACTGGAGGGACGGGATGAAAATGGACGCCCGACCGGAGGCTGGGATCTCGACGAACTGAGAAGCGTGCAGGACTACTATGTCCGCTACGGCTTGCTTTCAGCCGATGGCGTCAGTGAAGTGGCCTCGGTCGGCGGCTTTGTCCGAGAGTATCAGATCGATGTGGATCCAGATGCAATGCGCGCCTTCGGAGTTTCCCTTCAGGAGGTGTTCGGCGCTGTCGCACAAGCCAATGTGGATGTGGGAGCCCGCAGCGTCGAAGTCAATCAAGTCGAATACTTCATACGTGGTATTGGCTTCATCCAATCCTTGGAAGACATCGAGCGAAGCGTTATCACCGTCCGAGACAACGTCCCCGTTTATGTCAGTCATGTGGCGAAAGTGAGTTTTGGGCCTGCTCTGAGAAGAGGGGCCCTGGACAAGGAGGGCGCCGAAGCGGTCGGTGGGGTTGTCGTCGTTCGGCACGGCGAAAACCCCCTGCAAACCATTGAAAACCTCAAGGCGAAGATCCGGGAAATCTCACCAGGACTCCCCAGCCGCACTCTGGAGGACGGTCGAAAGAGCCAACTTCAAATCATCCCCTTTTATGACCGCACAGGACTCATTCGTGAAACCCTCGATACCCTCAATCATGCCCTGGTAGGTGAAATCCTCATCACCATTTTGGTCGTCATGGTGATGGTGCGTCATCTTCGCAGCTCGATCCTGATTTCCGGACTCCTCCCCTTGGCTGTTTTAATGTGCTTTGGCGCCATGAAATGGCTCGATATTGGAGCCAATGTTGTCGCTCTCTCCGGTATCGCCATTGCCATCGGTACCATGGTGGACATGGGTATCGTGGTCTGTGAAAACATTCTCAAACATCGGCAGGAAGCCTCTCCAAACACTTCTCTGCCCCAGATAATTCTTAAGGCGACCAGCGAAGTAAGCCATGCGGTCCTCACAGCCCTCTCCACTACGGTCATCAGCTTTCTACCGGTGTTCACCATGGAGGCGGCTGAGGGAAAACTTTTCAAGCCTCTGGCATGGACCAAGACCCTTGCCCTGATCTCTGCATTGCTGGTGTCTCTGTTTGTGATTCCCGTCGCTGCCCGCCTGCTGATGGCAAAGTCCAGACAGCGATCGCAAGCAAAGACCTCCGGGAGAAACCGACTCTCATTCGCAAGCCACTGGATCTTCGTAGCGCTGATCTGCCTGCTCCTGGCAAGATTCTGGTCCCCCATGGGTCAGGCGTCGGGTCTGGGGTGGAACCTGCTCTTCATCACATGCCTTGTGGGGGGGGTCCTGGGCATCGCCCAGCTGATCGTACATCATTACAGCCGCCTGCTCATACTCTGTCTGCAGTATCGCAAAACCTTCCTGAGTTTACCTCTGGGTTTGGTTTTGATGGGTTTGTTGAGTTGGCTCGGCTTTGAACGCTGCCTGGGATGGTTGCCTTCGTCAATACGCTTGAGCACCCCCAGTGTCGCGCTGGCTCATACCTTTCCAGGCCTCGGACGTGAATTCATGCCCTCACTGGATGAAGGCTCCTTTCTTTACATGCCCACGACCATGCCCCATGCCTCCATCGGTGAATCCATGGATGCGATGCGCAAACAAGACATGGCCATCAGCGGCATTCCCGAGATCGAAACAGTAGTCGGAAAGTTAGGCCGGGCTGAAACCGCACTGGATCCAGCTCCCGTTTCCATGGTGGAAACTATCATCCAATATCATTCGATGTTTTTGCTCGACGAAGATGGTAAGAGGCGTCATTTCGCATGGGATGGATCTCAAAACGATTTGTTTCGCAATCCAAATGGAGACCCCGTATCCGCACCCGATGGAAAGCCCTATCAAGTGCAAGGCCGGTTCCAGCGGGATGAGAGTGGTGCATTAATTCCCGATGCGAAAGGTATCCCTTTTCGTTTGTGGCGGCCAGCCTTGCGCACCGATCTCAATTCAGAGCGCCTGCCGTGGAGTGGCATTCACTCACCTGAGGATATCTGGGATGAAATCGTGGCTGCAGCGGAAGTTCCGGGAAGCACTTCAGCACCCAAATTGCAACCCATCGCCGCCAGACTGGTCATGCTGCAAACAGGCATGCGAGCTCCCATGGGCATCAAGATCAAGGGGCCAGACCTGAAAACCATAGAATCAGTGGGGGTTGAAATGGAAAAGTGGCTCAAGCAGGTACCCCAGGTCCAGTCTTCAGCCGTCATTGCTGACCGTATCATCGGCAAGCCCTACATGGAGATCGAAATCGATCGTGAAGCCATCGCCCGTTACGGCATTCGCTTGGCAAAGGTGCAGGAAATCATCGAATTGGGAATTGGCGGAAAGCGGATCACCACGACGGTGGAAGGCCGTGAGCGGTATCCGGTGCGGGTGCGCTACATGCGAGAATTGCGCGACCAGTTCGAGATGCTGGGTCGCATCCTCGTCCCCGCCCCTGACGGCACTCAAATTCCATTGTCACAGCTAGCCCGCATGGACTATCGACGCGGCCCGCAAAACATCAAGAGCGAGGACACCTTTCTGGTGGGCTACGTCATGTTCGATCGAAAGCCAGGCTTTGCCGAAGGAGAGACGGTCGAGGCCGCTGCATCCTTTCTGGAAAATCAAATCGAGGCAGGTCTTCTGACCCTGCCTCCAGGAGTGAGCTATCGCTTTGCCGGTAACTACGAGCACCAGATACGATCCGAGAAACGGCTCATGGTGGTCGTCCCCCTTTGCCTTGGGATCATCTTCCTCATTCTCTTCCTGCAGTTTCGGTCCACTCCGACCACACTTATGGTATTCATGGGCATTCTCGTTGCCTGGTCCGGTGGTTTCATCATGCTATGGCTTTATCAACAACCCTGGTTTCTCAACGTGGAAATCGGAGGACAAAACCTGCGCACGCTCTTTCAAGTCGGGCCCACCCATCTCAGCGTCGCCGTATGGGTGGGCTTTCTGGCACTCTTTGGGATCGCCACCGATGACGGGGTCCTGATGGCCACCTATCTGGATCAATCCTTCAAGCGCCTGCATCCAAAAAACAAGGAAGAGATCCTTCGGGCCACCGTCGAGGCCGGTCAGCGGCGGGTAAGACCCTGCCTGATGACCACCGCCACGACCGTCCTTGCACTGATGCCCATCCTTACTTCTACAGGCCGAGGCTCGGATATAATGCTACCCATGGCCATTCCGGCCTTTGGTGGCATGATGATTGCCATCGTGACGATGTTTGTCGTGCCTGTTCTCTATGCAACAGTGCGAGATTTCGAGCAGCGTGCAAGTGAATGATCCAAGCACTGAGCTTCCTCGTCGGCGAAAACCTCAAGAAGCCATTCGATCCATGGCCTTCAAGTCAGTTTAGCCAGACTCTCCTTGCGAGGGAGCTGCTTATCGGTTTGGTAATCTTTATATTAGTCTGAAATAACTTTATTAGGCACTACTAACTTTTTTTGTTGTAGCTTTGGGGGAAGTGCTTGAATCTAGAGTCATGAAACATGTTTCAAGCTATCTTTTCATGATTGCAATAGCAGCAGAGATTCACCTTATTCAGGCAGCACAGCCTGATGAAATATCTAGAGAGACATTGTATCATCTTTTCAATCCAAAGCCGAAGGGCGAGTTGCGCGACCTTTCCACGGATCGTCCCGACCTGACTGAATCTCCCTACACAGTTGATGCAGGGCATGTCCAATGGGAAATCGATCTGTTCAACGCCACCTACGATCGTACCCTTGAGCAAGGAGAGAGCCTCACCAACGAAAGTCGCATCTGGGGAGGGCTGAATTTCAAATTGGGGCTACTCGATCAAGTGGATCTGCAAACCATCGTTCCGATACATGTGGACCAGCGAACCAAAAGCTCGACCCCAGGCCAAAGCCAACGCAAAAAAGGCACGGGGGACTTGACCACACGTCTCAAGATCAATCTGTGGGGCAATGATGGAGGCCGCACGGCCATGGCCATCATACCCTTTGTAACATTCCCAACGGGGGCTGACCAAATCGGACAGGAACGCACAACCGGAGGGGTCGTTCTACCTTTTGCCGTGGAACTGAAAAAAGGCTGGAGTCTTGGCGCACAAACTGAAGTAGACTGGGTCGAGGATGAAGGGAACGGCCTAGACACTCAATGGTTCAACACCCTTACACTTGGCCATGCGATTGTCGGTAATCTCGCAGGATACACCGAATGGGCGGCCAGGATGCATCTCGATAGCGACCAGGCATGGGAGGGTCAATGGAATGTCGGCCTGACCTACGCCATCAGCTCAGAGATACAACTCGATGGCGGGTGCAACTTCGGCATCACCTCCAGCGCTCCTGATGCCAACCCTTTCCTGGGTCTTTCAATGCGGTTTTGAGGGAACCCCGGCTCCGCTCATGCAGAAGGTGATTTAGATGAACGTACCTGGAGGTCGCTTTCGGTTGCCGAAGGACGCAACCACTGAGCCAAGCGCTCCTCCACCCACCTGCGAAGGTCGTCAAAGAAAGTGTAGAAGATGGGCACGATCAGCAAGGTCAGGACTGTCGCGGTGGTCATCCCCCCAATCAAGGTCAAACCAAAGCTCTTGTAGCTGAGACCCATCTCTGTGGGTTGACTGATGGTCAAAGGCACCATGCCGAGGATGGTTGTCAGGGCAGTCATCAGAATGGGGCGGAAGCGCCGGTCAGCTGCCTTGAGCAGCGCATCGGTTCGGGAGAACCCCTGTTGCCGCAATTGATTGATGTAATCCACCAAAACAATCCCGTTGTTTACGACCACTCCGATCAAAAGAATGCTCCCCACAAAACCCAGCACGTCCAGATCCTTCCCGGTCAACCAATGAATCCAGACCACTCCGACCCCAGCCAATGGGATCGTCAAAATGATGGAAAGCGGAAGCACGAAACTCTCGAATAAAAAGCCCATCAGAAGGTAGATGAACAGCACGGAAAGGATGGCTGCAAACTGAAGATTTACGATCGTTTCATTGGTGGACACATCGTTCAGACTGGTGCCGAATTGAACCCCCTCAGGAAGACGCATCTGACGCGTCAGTCCCTTGATGGCCGCCTTGGCTTCAGTGGCTTGTTTAGGGTCCAAATCCACCGTCAGGCTGCGGCTGATCCGCTTGTTGCGCCGATTGATGCCCTTGGGTGACTTGAGCATTTTCACGTCGGTCACTGAGGATACGGGCACCAGACGACCATCGCGAGTCGGGACTTGGAAATTGGAAAGTTCACTCAAACGCTCACGATCAGCTTCCTCAAAACGAATGCGAACAGGTATTTCCCGCCCTTCATAGTGGAAGCGCGGAAGAGTCTGACCTCGTAGTGCATTGCCCACCACACCGGCGACAAACTGAGGATTCACGTTAATGGATTCACTTCGGTCACGATCCACTACCAACGCCAGTTCGTTCGCACCCCGCTCCCGTCCGCTTCGCATCCCAATCACCCCAGGAAGTGCCTCGACCATCGGTTCCAGATCCTCGGCTAACTGATCGAGGATAGCTGCATCATCTCCCTCCAGATGGATGACATGGACCATCTTGCCAGTCGCTTCTTCGGTTTCGCTTTCTCGTCCAGTCCTCAATTTCAGACCAGCCCTTTTGGGCAGATCTTTCATGACTTTCTCGGCCATTTCAGTGGCGGTCAACACGTGATCCGCTTCCTTATTCAACCATCCCTCGATATTGCCCCCTCGACTGAAGTGCATGGCCATGTAGCCACTCAAGTTCAGCTCAACTCTCTTTTGTTCCATCACCTTTTCGACCTCCACAAAATAGGAGGCCGTATCTTCAAAAACCGCCTCACGAGGCATTTCCACGCCTATCTTGAAGGAAGTGCGATCCTCTTCTTGATTGGGGGCAAATTCAATCTGCCGCATCAAATATCCATAGGTGATTCCCATCACTGCCAACAGCAAGACCACCAGATCCATGCGTCGATTGAGGAAAAAGGCCAAAGAGCGATTGTAGAAACCGTGCCATCTCTCCAGGGTCATCCGATACAGGGCCGCCAATAGGCGATGCCAACGACTTTGCGTAGTAACAGGGGAATACTGTGTCCCTTCACCCTGAGAAGGCGATGCTCCGGATCCGGCCGTCAAATACACACTCAATGGGATGAACACTAGGGCAACAAATAGGGAAGCGCACAATGCGACGGAAATGGGCAATGCAAGACGCATCAGGAAAAACTGCCCCTCGCCCTCGACCAAGGATACCGGAAGGAACACGATCACCGTCGTCAAAGTGGCCATAGTGATGGCGAGGGCGATTTCTCTCGCACCCTGAATGCAGGCGTGACGGATGCTCATACCATCCTGCATGAACCGATAAATATTTTCAGCGACAACAACCGAATTATCCACCAAGAGCCCGACACAGATGACCAGCCCCAGGATGCTCAGCATGTTGAGGGTCTCTCCAGCGAAATACATCACTGAGAGGGCAATGAGCAGACTCACGGGTATCGACAGGCTGACAATCAAGGTAAGACGTAGACGCCGGAGGAAGAAATAAAGAACCAGGGCAGCCAGCACGCCACCTATCTGGCCACCCTGCACCAGATTAAAAATGGAAGATCGCACCATCCGCCCCTGATTGAAAAACAGCTCCATGTCCATGCTAGCAAACAGGGGTCGTTGCCGCATCTCCTCAATCATAGCGTCGAGTTTTTGACCTAATTCAACCGCATTGGCTTCGCCTTCCTTGAAAATCACAATGGCTGCGGCCGGCTTGCCATTGACACGCACGCTGAAACGACGGTCCGGCTCCTCATACTTGATGGTGGCAATGTCCTTGAGTTTCACACGATCATTGATCGGTCGGTTTTGAAAATCTTCTAGGGTAGTATAGGTCGCCACCGACCGGACCATGAACTTCTTGTCGGAGTAACGAACGTCACCCCCGGTCATCGTGAAATTGTCCTGTCCCAGGTCCTGCGCCAACTGAAAGATGTTGAGCCCAAAGGCATCGGATTTTTGTTTGTCAATTTCAATGATTACCTCTTTTTCTAGGAGACCATTGAGATCGACCTTGGCCACACCATCAATGCGGGATATAGGCAAGATGATTTTTTTCTCCACAAGGCTATAGTAGTCGGCCATCGAAGGATCGATAGCGACTCCGAGCACAGCAACAGGGATCCCCGATGGATCGTGCTTCCTGATGAAGTAACGTTCGACATCATCGGGAAAGCGCAGCCTAGCTCGTTCCATGCGATCACGCACTTCTCGGTAAGCGACCGCGATATCCGTCTTGGATTTGAAGCTCAGAAAGGCATTGGCGCCATTCTGGTTCGACCATGAGTTGATGGTATTCAAATGCTTGACCGTGGAAAGCTCCTCCTCCATGGGTTTGGTGATTTTCTCGAGCGTTTCCTCCGCAGGGGCGTTGCTCCAAGGCACTGAAACAATGAGAAACTTGGTTTCATAGCCGCGTGGGAACAATTCCATGGGCAGACCGATAGCGGCAATCACCCCCATCACGACGATGGTTAGGATCAACACAAACACCGTGACCCGCCTATCCAATGAAAACCGCGCCAAGCGACTGGAAAAATTCGAGCATTGATCGGGGTCTGAATGCATGGTGTTGCCTCTTTCGGGTTATGAAGATATTGAAGGGACTCTTCCACCCAACCACTGTTCCAGCAAGTGATAAACCGAGGGCACCACAATCAGTGTCAATAGAGTGGAGGAGAGCAAACCAAAAACCACCGCTAGTGCCATAGGCGTACGAATCTCTGCCCCGTCCCCCAGCCCTATGGCCATGGGGAGCAGACCCAGAACCGTCGTGGCAGTCGTCATTAGAATCGGCCGCAATCGCACTGCACAGGCTTGGGTGATGGCCTCTCGAGCCGAAAGCCCACGCTGACGCATTAAGTTGGCGTAATCGACCAGGACAATCGCATTGTTGACCACAATGCCCACCAACATGATCAACCCAAGAAACACCACCACGGACAAACTGGTTTGCGTGATCCAAAGACCCAGCGCCGAACCCACAAAGGCCAGAGGCACACTGAACATGATGATGAAGGGCTGCAGGAGCGATTCAAACTGGGAGGCCATGATGACGTAGACTAGGAAGATACTCAGAGCCATGGCCATCAGCAGGCTGTTCTGACTGCGTTGCCATTCTTCGCTCTGACCCGTAATGAAGTAGGTCATGTCCGCAGGCCATTGGATCAGGGAATCCAGTGCGGATTCGATCGCCTCCACGGCTCCACCCAGTGACGCATTACCTAGATTAGCCTGAACCAACGCCACCCGCTTTCCATCGATCCTTCGAATTTCACTAGGGCCTTCTCCGATTTCATACTGAGCGACGGCACTGAGGGGGATGGGCTGTGGCTCACCGGGATTGACCGTCAGCTGTCCGATATCTTCCACCCGCTGACGGTCTTGAACTTGCAGGCGGGCGATGATGGGAATACGCCGATCCTTCATGTTGAACTGGGTGGCTTCATTGCCCAACACCAAATCGCGGACCAACTCAGCCACTCTTCCAATATTCAAACCGTAGCGCACCAACCGTGCGCGATCGTAAGTGATTTGAATTTCGGGGGCACCAGATCGGAGCGTGGTCTCAACGTCGGCCAGGGCGTCCAGCTCGCCAAGCAACTGCTCGGCCTCACGCGCCATGACCTTGAGGGTGTCCAATTCATCCCCATGAATCTCCACACTGATGGGCTTGCGTGTACTGAAAAGGACAGGTCGGGTGACTCGGAAACGCAGGTCCGGCACATCCACCAACAGGGCCCTGACACGCTCAAGGACTCGATTTTCCGTTTCGACGGGATGACCTTCATGTCGCAGCAGAAGCTTGAAGCGAGTCGAATGCTCCCCCTCATCCGAGCGCTTCATGTTGGTGATATCGTAACCAAAGGTCGTCAACACAGTCTCGATATCGTTCACATCCTCCAAAATTTTTGCCTCCACCTGGCCCAGCACCCGCACCGTTTCCTCGAGGGGCGTCCCAACGGGAAGCTGCAGCTCAAAAGTCACCTCACTCTGATGCACCTCAGGCAGCAGCTCGCTATCCAATTGTGAAATCGCCCATCCG
This sequence comes from uncultured Verrucomicrobiota bacterium, assembly GCA_902560705.1. Taxonomy (GTDB): domain Bacteria; phylum Verrucomicrobiota; class Verrucomicrobiia; order Limisphaerales; family AAA164-E04; genus UBA7971. The sequence continues at coordinate 15,933 of CACEMW010000023.1, read as the reverse complement.
GTGAGCAAAAGCGACAAGCAGACGGTGGTAAAAACCGTGATGGGTCGATCCAGTGCCGAATGGAGCAGCCGTTGATACTTTTGCTGAAGTCCCGATATGAGGGCTTGAGTCCAAACCACGGGGCGGGACATCAGAGCCCCACCCAGCGTCTTCATCAAAGGCCAGAAACCGCGAACCCATGCGGCGAAGATCAAGCTCAGGAGTCCTGCAGCCCCTTTTGCCAGGCATTCCAACACCCATCCCAAAAGGAGGTGCAAGACACCGTAGGGCAACCACACCCAACGCCAGGAAGGAGAACACTTGTGGTAGTCCTGCAAAAAGGCGTGCCAGGCGATCCATCGATGGGGCGACTTCTCGACTGGCTCGACACGGGTCTGACTTTCAAGGGCCTCACGACTGGCCAACATGGGGATGAAGTAAACGGCTACCAGAAGGGATGCGAGCAAGGAAACGACGACAGTGATCCCCAGATCTCCAAAGACTTGCCCTGCGATCCCCTCCACAAAAACCATGGGTAGAAAGACCGCGATGGAGGTCAGCGTGCTGGCCGTTACGGCACCGCGCACCTCACGTGCTCCACGCACCGCAGCCAACTTGATCGAATCCCCCTCCTGGCGGCAGCGGTAGATGGATTCCAGAACCACAATGGAGGAGTCCACCAACATGCCAACCCCCAGAGCCAGTCCACCCAGTGACATGATGTTGAGTGTCACCTCAGAGAGATTGAGAGGCGCAAAGGTCATGATGACACTCATAGGAATGCTCACTGCAACAATCAGCGTGCTTTTGAAATCATTGAGGAAAAGAAAGAGAACCAGAACCGCGAGCAGGCCCCCGATCACCGCTGTTTTTTGAACTTCACGGAGGCTGTTTTCAATGAACACCGAACGATCGGCGACCACTTCAAGCCGTGCCCCCTCCTGCTTGAAGAGACGGGCTGCCAGCCGGTCGGAGTTACGTCTTCCACTAGGAGGCACCCACCGCGACATCCATTTTTGGATCCCCTTGGGAGAAACCGTTTCGATGGGGCCCAGGGCCGAACGTAAGGTCTCGGAGACGGCCACCATGTTGGCATCCGCCTCCTTGTAGATATCAATCTGCACGCTCTCGCGCCCGCCGGTGCGCGTCAGGATTTCCCGCTCCCGATGAGATCGACTTACCGTGGCCAGATCACGCACCCTCAATTCACCCGAAGCGTCTCGCCGCACGATGGTGTCTTCAATCTGCTCTTGGTTGAGGTATTCGTTGAGAGTGCGTACCATGTATTCGGAGCGCCCCTCCTTGACCAGGCCACCCGCAACGTTGATGTTTTCCTGTTGCAGACGACCGATGACACTCTGAATGGAAAGACCGGTGCGCCTGAGGGCATCCTGATCCAGCATCACGTGAATCTCTTCCTCAAGACCGCCTCGAATCCTGACCGCCGCCACACCAGTAATAGGTTCGAGCGCACGACGGATCTGGATCTCAGCCAAACGACGCAAACGCCTCAAACCAATTTCTCCCTCAAAAAGAACTCCCTCACCCGAGAGGCTCAGTTCCATGATCGGGTCAAGGGAAGGGTCAAAATGGAGAATCAAAGGCTTGTCAACTTCACGGGGAAGAAACACCTGGTCCAGTTTTTCCAAGGTATCCTGAGCCGCCTGGCTCATGTCTGTCCCCCAGACAAATTCCAGCGACACATCACTCACACCCGCCCGACTGACACTGCTGATGCGGCTCAGCCCATTGACCACCCCCAGGGCTTCCTCGATGGGACGACTGACTTCATTTTCCACCTCTTCCGGCGCCGCCCCTTCAAATTCGGTGCGCACGGTCAGGGTCGGATAATTCAATTCTGGCATCAAGGTCAGCGGTAGCCGCTTGAAGGAAAAAGCCCCGAAGACCACCGCAGCAGCAAACACCATCAGCACCGCAACCGGTCGCTCCGTGGTGAAATGTGAGGATGGTGATTGAGGGGAAGAAAGACTCATGACGGCATGGGCTTCAAAGGCCGCGTCCTTTAGGACTGGTTGGGGTTTTGAGGCGAAGCTGCTTGTGCGGCGGGCACCTCGGCTTCATCAGCCAATTCGACATCCAGTGCCTTCACCTTACTGCCATCCTTAAGACCGGTCTGACCTGCCACCACGATGCGATCCCCTACCTCAAGCACGGCCACCGGTTGCACATGGTCGGCATCCTCCAGCCCAGAGGCCAGCAAAATGCGCTCGACAGTGTCATCCGGCTTGAGCCGAAAGACAAAGCGTTGTTCCCCATCGTAAACGATGGCTTTTTTGGGCAAAAGCAGAGCTTGCCTATGGGAAGCTGTCACGATATCGGCTTCCACATACATGCCAGGGAGCAGGGGACCCACATCCTTGAAGCCCACCGTGACCTTAATCATGCCCGAAGCGGACTCCACCACTGGAGCCACCCGAAGCACATAGCCTTCAAAGACCTGATCCGGGAACGCGGTCGAGCGTACGCGCACGGGCTGATCAACGGCGATGCGTTTGAGCTCCTTTTCCGGAATAAAGAGCCGCGCCACAATGGAATCAAAATCAATGATCGTAAAAAGATGCTGGCCTGCAGTAATTTGATCACCCACCCGCACTACTCGCTGGGTCACCTTGCCTCCAATGGGTGCTTTGATAAGGGTGTATCCCAACTCGCGTTGAGCGTCTTCCAAGTTCAATTGCAGCTGCTGCAATTGGTATTTGGTCTGACTGAAAGCCTGATCACTAACCAGGTTTTGGTCATGCAGGGAGGTCTGTCGCTCAAACTCCTCCCTAGCCTCTTCCACCTGATTGCTCGCCTTGGAAACCTGCAGGATCTGAACATCGTTCTGCAGCTGAACCAGCAGGTCATCCAGCACCACCGAATCCCCCTCTTCTACCTGCAGATGTTCGACGCGGTTGGCCGTACGCGCCACCACTTTCACCTCGCGCTCCGCCTCGAGACTACTGGAAGCCTCCAGCACACTTTCAATCGCACCCCTTCCTAGGGTCGTGAGCTCAACGGGAATGGAAGTCTCCTTTTCCGCTTCTTCTTTGTTTTTAGGCTTGCCAAACTTTCCACAGGCACTGCCGAGGGCCAAAAGCAACACAAGACAAGTCCAAAGGCCTGGAGGGTGTCCGGAGGGCCCCCTAAAGATGGAAGTTTCGATTAGGTGATGCGCTGCCGAAAAGGGGCCGCATGGCTGAACCTGTCGATACATGATATAGAAAAAACCTTACCAAGCCCGGATCCTGATAAGTTAAGATCCCGTCAATTAGCCGGTCATGGACCGTTCGAGGTAGGAGAAAGTTGCTTTAAGTTGCTTGTGGTTGCAAGTCTCGGACTTGTACAAATGTGCTTCAGAGAGCTATTGACCCATCTCTTGAGGAAAAGTAAACCCCCAAAACGCTAAAAACATCAGACTCTTTGCCGTATGTCAGACTCATTGACAGCTTCCACCTTGCCAGAAAGGCAGGCTCTGAGGGAAGGTCCCATCTGGGTGACCGGGGCTGGCGGCCTCATTGGCCACCATGTGGTGAAGCAATGCCCCGGGAACAGGCAGGTCATTGGTTGGCTACGCCGTGACCTTGATTTGTTGGATTTTGAGGCTGTCGAAAGGCAATTCAAGGATCGTAAACCGGCTGCCGTCATCCACTGTGCCGCCATGAGCAAAAGCCCTCAATGCGAAGCCCAACCCAAGGAAGCTCAAGCGATCAATGTGGATGCGACAAGCCTCCTGGCCCAGCTGGCCCATTCCATTCCTCTTATCTTTCTCTCCACCGACTTGGTCTTTGACGGCCAAAAAGGGCATTACGCCGAGAATGAGCCCCCCCATCCCCTCAACACCTACGCCCGCACCAAATGGGAAGCAGAGGCGGTGGTAGCACGCAATCCCCACCACACCATCGTCCGCACTTCTCTCAATGGAGGTATTTCGCCCACCGGAGACCGTGGTTTCAACGAGCAATTACGAGCGGCTCTCAGAAAAGGCATGCCGATCCCCTTGTTTGTGGATGAGTTTCGAAGCCCTTTGGCGGTGACGGTCATGGCAAGGGCCTTGTGGGAAATGCTCGAGAAAGGCCTGCGTGGGCTTTACCACTTGTGCGGTTCCCAGCGCCTCTCACGCCATGCCATTTGCGTCCTGCTCAACGACCGGTGGGGACATGACCCCTCGTTGATCCAGGCCACCTCCCTGGCTTCCTACGAAGGCCCACCCCGTGCGCCGGACACCACACTGGACTGTTCCAAGCTTCAGTCCATGCTCTCGTTTCCATTACCTGGTTTTGAATCCTGGTTGGCGGATCATCCCGAAAGCCTTTTGTGATGGAAGATGCCCCACCCATTTATCGAGGACGGATTGCCCCGACACCGACAGGACACCTGCATCTGGGCCACGCACGGACTTTCTGGAAAGCTCAACAGCGGGCGATGGCACAGAAGGGCACCCTCATCCTCCGAATGGAAGACCTGGATGGGCCCCGTTGCAAACCAGCGTTTGTCCGTGACTGTTACGAGGACCTGAGCTGGTTTGGATTTCGGTGGCAGGAAGGGCCCGATGTGGGGGGACCCCACACACCCTACCTCCAAAGCACCTCGACCTCTCTCTATCAGGCCACGATGGCTCAACTCAAAGCAAAAGGTTACCTCTATCCATGCACCTGTTCCCGCAAAGATATCCAGCAAGCCCAGCGTGCCCCACACGCCGCGGATGATGAATGGCTTTACCCGGGCACTTGCCGCCCCGGCGACTCGGCTTCCATCAGGGAAGTCACTGATCAACCCCATTGTTGGCGATTCAAGGTCCCCAAGGGAGAACACATCGCCTTTGAAGACCGCCGTCTTGGCCCCCTATCTTATGAAGCAGGACGCGACTTTGGTGATTTTGTGATCTGGCGTTCCGATGGAGTGCCATCCTATCAGCTGGCCGTGACGGTCGATGATCATCGCATGCAGGTCAGCGAAGTGATTCGAGGAGAAGACTTGTTGGTATCCACTGCCCGACAACTCCTGATCTATCGTGCTCTTGGGTGGCAAGCCCCTGATTTCTACCATTGTCCACTGGTGTGCGATGCTCATGGGCAGCGACTGGCAAAGCGAGATGCATCTCTCAGCCTAAGAACCCTTCGCCAGCAAGGTTATCAGCCCGAGGCACTCAGAAATGCATGGTCAGACTAGCGGGCGTTCGACGCTTTGGAAGCACCCATGGCACCCTCGGCCACGGTTCTTTCAAACCGGGATAGAACGCGGCGGCGGATGATGCCGCGAGAGGCCATTCATAGAAAAGACCAGGCAGCAAGGTGCATGCCTCCCCATTGCGCGGCAAAGGAAGCCCACGTTTCGGGAGTTCGAAGAGAGACCTAGGAAGAAGACCCCATTAGAAAGGGGAAATAGTGCATGGGGGAAAAGATACTGGCCGTGAAAAGAAGCCACTGACAAGTAGTTTACTTTAGCCGCTTTTAGTGGGTATTTGCGATTTTTTTTGTTAGCACAAGGGTGCTAACAAATGGCGTTGGCGCCATCTGTAAGGCATGAGCTGATTCAAGGAGCGAATGACTTATGTTCTCAGCAAAATTCGTAATATTTCTTTCGGTTCGAAAAAGATCAAATAGTATAAAATGACTTTTAAGATGGAAGATTGAGAACCCAATTCCGATGGACATGTAATCAATTTTTATTGAAAGGTTTAAAAATAATGAAAGTCGAAGAAGTTAAAAGTGGCCATAATTTACTCGTTAGTCGTCCCAAGTTTATTTTGAGTTCAGTAATCGGATTTCTAATAATTTGGATATCTACGGTATTGTTGGGGTCTTTAACGCCGCATGACGGCAACTCTGGCCCCGAATTCTTTTGTGTTTTGGCCATTACATTAGGAGGTCTTGTGTTTTCTTATCGGTCTTCTGCATTTAAGCCTTGGTTAGTTCCATTTGGTTTACATGTGCCTCAAGAGGAGATAATTATTAAAAATTACATACAAATTTGTAATTCTAGTATTATTTATGGTATAGTTTGCTCAATTTTCTTTATTTGTATAAATATAATAGCAGGATTAGATTTTGGAATCATATATGATACTGAAAGCCTGTGGATAATTTCGTCGAAAGCATTGAATGGAATTGGTGCCTTAGTGGTTTTTATCACTTTCCTCGTTGTTCCAACCAAAATGAAACTTTTAAATTTATTAAGTGACATTAATTTGTTTGACGCGGAGGAAAGGGATAAATTGCGACGATTAAATAAAATTGATTCAACAAAAGAAGGTTTCGTCAGTGATAATAAAAATATAAATCCAAGCGGTTACACGGGAAAGATCAAGCGGTGGATTTACACTTCAAGAACGCCGGTATTTAGAGTCGTTGCAATAATTGTTCCGTTCTTAATCATCTCTTTAATTCTTTTAGAAGTCATTCCACATTTAAATCATAATAGAATGGACTGGAATAGTTCAACTGCTGGAGGATTGTTTGTACCTAAGGGTGATGATTTTGACGGAAATTTCTCAAATGGTGATTTTTACATTAAATGCAACTATACTAAAATACATGTAAATATCAAAAACGGTATAGTTGAATCATGGGCGAAGTTAACTTTTGATGATAATAATTCAGTAATCGAGTCATGGTCATGGGGCGAAGACGCTTTGTCCGTTTCGGACGAAAATTTGGAAAAATTAGAAAACAATTTGCACGAAATTGAAGGTGAATGGTTTACTTCCGACTACGGTGATCCTAATCATCGTTTTATTGTTCATAGATACATAAAGGATACATTTTGGATTGAATTTAGGGAGGAAATGCAAAATAGAAAATTTACAAATGAGTCCGAAGAGTTTCCCTCAATTTACGGCGGTAGTTTTAAATTCGTAGGTGATAATGATTACCCATATGAGTTCGCAACCGAGTTTGCCTCAAACCAAGATATGCTTGCTTACCATCAAAACTTTTTAAATGGAACACCGAGTGATGCATTTAAGCATGATAAAATTGATGGGAATGACATACTGGTGTGCGGTGACGGCGGTGATTTTGGTAGAGATCCCATTTTTAACGATTTTGCTGCCGTAACAACTAAGACTCTTCAGTTACAGAAGACGTCATTTAATTTAGATCCAAATAAAATAATAACCCTTCAACTAAATCTAGAATTTGGATTGCAAACCGGTGATAACGATCAGATTGAACAATTTAGACAAAATGAATTGATTGCCTTAAACACTCTTATATATCACCACTTTCAGGAATTTCCTAATGCTACATTTGATAATTATGGGCACTCATCTTTAATCGATAAAGTGAATAATTATTTTAGCGATAGGCGATCACAAGATAATATTTACAGCTGGATGTATCCAGTTGATCCCGTGTATAATATAATTCCCCAAACCATTCTAATATCTAACACGCCGAGTTATTCAACTGCGAATTCCTCTGAATATTAGAAATGAACTAATTTCCGATAAATTACTAGATTTCATTAACAATCTTACACTGATATTAATCCAACGTTAGGTCTACAATATACGGGGATTTGCAAGCTTTTAGTTCGTTAACCTTTAACTCCATTTTTTTCGGTAAAGTATTATTTTGATGTTTAAAAAAGAAAAATTCTAAAAGTGCCGTTGTGTTTGAGAAGGTCATTTAACTTCAAAAAACAACAAAAATCCAACCACATAATACCAGAAATTATAAAGAATGAGTAGTAACTAATCCTCAGCCAGGAGGGGGATCCTCCTCGCCCCACCAGGAATTCAACAAAAACGGCTGGTCCCAGAATGAGCGTCCCAACCACAGCCAACGAGGCAATCAGGCTGCGACGTTCGTCCTGACTGAACGAGGAAACCAGCAAGGTGGCAGCCATGGAGAGAAAGAGGGTGTTGAAAAGGAAGAGGATGGTTTTCAAAAAAAGGCCAAAAGTGACCCCTCCCAATTGAAAGGTCAGGGCAAAAAATGGAATTATTCCATGCAATCCAAAAAAGAGATTGATGCCATGCCCCGTCCATTTACCCAAGATGACATCCAAAGGATTCATATCGGTGAGAAACAGGAGCCGCAAGGTGCCTTCTCGACGTTCACGACTCAAGGCATCGGAACAGGCAAACACGCCGGCAAGCGCACAGAAGACAAAAGCGGCCATGCTCAATGAATGAAAGATTCCCTTGCCCTGACCGGACTGAGTGGGGCCTCTAAGACTGGCCAGCGACACACTCATCAGAGCCACCATGACCAGAGTAGAACCTACAAGAGAGGAAAGCATGCGCCATCCATGGGTGGAAGGTCGGCGGCTGGTCACCTGCAATTCTCGCACTACAATGGGCAGTGACTTGATCATGATCCCTTGGCTTTAGGGATGGCTACAATCCCTCAAAATGGAAGGGAGCAGTGGTCCTCTGACTCCTGTCCTGGAAGAAGGATACTAACGCGAGCGACCATCCAGTTTGGAGCGAGCCGACTCCAGCAAACGGCGCTCCTTGTCGGTCAGGCTGTGCATGCCATGAGCTGAAATTTTTTCCAGAATCGGATCAATTTCGCGGGAAATGAATTCTTCACGAGTCAGCTCGGCTGGTTTCTGCAAGCGCGAAGCCTTCTGACCAAACATCCGGGTCACTTTGGCCACCGGGGCTGTCTTGCGGGCCTTGGGGCGCACCGGCTCTGACTGCGCTACAAAGAGTGGCGAACGTTTACCCATGAAATAGTGGGCATAGAGCAAACCACCGATGGCTCCTCCGAAATGCCCCGCATGCGACACCTGGCCTGCCTTGGAAAAGAGCAGACCTAAGCCCGCGATGACCAGCAGCAAGATGAACAAATGCTTCACCCGGATGGTGACCGGGAAAGGAAACAGCATGAGCGGGGAATCGGGCCACAGACGGGCAAAAACAGCAATCAGACCATAAATACCTGCTGAGGCTCCCACCATGTATTGAGGCACCTGCATCCCGACGGTGAACCACGCAATGAGCAAATGAAGCAGCCCACCCACAGCACCTGACATGAAGAAGAGACTCAAAAAACCATCCTTGCCCAGCGTCTCCTCGATCGACCGGCCAAAAACATACAGCGCCCAACCATTGAAAAGCAGGTGCCACAAGTCACCGTGAATGAATTGGAAGGAGATCAACTGCCAGAGAAAACCGCTTCCCACCCCCACTTGACTGAGAAAAAAATATTTGTCCCACAAACTGGGAAAGCCAGGCGTGCGGGTCAGGACCTGGAGAAGGAAGACCACACCACAGACCCCCATCAGCACCACCACGGCAGGATAGCGCTTTGCAGGCTCGTAGGAAGATTGCATGTAGGAGCGGTCGTCCAACATCACTTCACGGTAGCGGGTCACCTTTTGAATATCAATGGACTTTTAATGAAGGGAGGTTACAACCGACTCATGCACCCCTCGGACCTGTTTTCTGACATCGTCAGGCTGGTCAGCAATTTCCTCTCTCTCTTCTGCATCGGTCAAGGTGCCTTGCGGTCTCTGAAAGTCCTTCTGAGAACAATTGCCCCTTGGTTGCTTGGCTGGGGGCTCGGGTTGGGATCAAACCTTCAGGCAGCCTCATTAGTGGCACGCACACCTAGCCATGATTCTGAGCTGCGCTACTGGCTGGAGAAAATGATCACCCATCATCATTTCACGGTGTCGGAAGCAGCATCGGCTACCGGTCTGAGTCATCAGCAAATTTAAAAGGCCATGCAAAAGTGGTCGATCCAGCGCGTCGCATCTACTCGTCCTTCCCTACCCTGGAGGCCGCCATCCCCGCATTGGGTTTCTGGAAGGGGCAATCGATCCTCAGCGCGCAACCAAGGTCAGTGCCTTAGCTCCCTATAAAGGAGGCAGTTATGCCGTATTGGATATCCCCGAAGCCATCTGGTCTAATTTGGGACTGACCTACTTGGCCCATACTCACATTCCCACGGTCTGGGATGAGCAATCCATCGCTCTGGAACCTACCGAATGGACGCGGCACCCCGATCATTCTCTGAGCATGGAGCGTCTTCTTCCCAACGGGATCTCTTTTGGCACCCATTTGGCAGGGGCCCACGGAGGCTTGATCATGGACATGTGGCTTCGCAATGGAATCGAGGCGGCGCTGGATGATCTCCGATTTCAGAACTGTGTGATGTTTCGTGAACTCGCCGGATTCGACGTTCAAACAAACGACAACAAGTTGCTTCTTCCCACTTACATTGCCTGCCATGATGTTGAGGGGTGGCGATGGGCGATCACCGCCTGGACCCCAAACCAACGATGCTGGGCAAACGCACCACGCCCCTGTATGCACTCCGACCCCCAATTTCCGGACTGCTCCCCAGGAGAAACCCAACGACTCAAGGGTTAGTTTTCTTTTTACCAGGGTGTGGATATCGTGGGAGAACTCCAACGCCTACAGGTCCTGGGTTGGGATCCTTGAGCTCGGCAACCGCTCGGGGTTGCCAAGGAAGCTTTGTTTGTGATTGGATGGGGCCATGCAATCCATCCCCTCGCTCCTTGATCGCCTGCGACACGCCTGCCCGCTGATTGCCTTCATCCTATGCTCAGGGCCATGGCTCAGTGCCCGAGCAGCCCAAGGCCCTCCCAACTTTGTCTTCATCCTCTCCGAAGACAACTCCAAGCACTACATGCAGCTCTACGGCAACGAACACGGAGTCACGCCTGCCATTGCCGCCCTGGGCAAGGAAGGTTTGGTGTTTGATCATGCATTTTCCAACGCTCCGGTTTGTTCGGTGGCTCGCACCACCCTGATGACCGGGATTCTCGCGCCTCGAGGGGGGTTTCAATACCATCGCAAGCTCCAGCAGGCCCAACTTCCCGAAGGCGTGCGCATGTGGCCAGCGCTGCTTCGAGAGGCCGGGTATTACACCACCAACAACCAGAAAAGAGATTACAATGTGGTCGAGGGAGAAGGCGTGTGGGATGTCTCCTCTCGCCAGGCCAGCTGGCGCAATCGCCCCACGCCACAAACACCCTTTTTTCACATGCAGACCTTCACCACCACTCACGAAAGTTGCCTGCATTTTGATGAAACGGCCTTTACCCAGCAACCCAATCGGACCGATGCCGCTGACATTCATCTCACACCCTACCAACCCGACACCCCTACCTTTCGTTTTACCAAGGCGCGTTACTTCGATCGTATCCAACAGGTCGATGGACAGATCGGGAACCTGGTCCGACAACTCGAAGCCGATGGTTTGCTGGAGAACACTTTCATTTTCTACTTTGGGGATCATGGCGGAGTAATGCCACGGGGGAAAGGTTACCTTTATGAAACCGGTCTCCACGTACCTCTGGTCATTCGTATTCCCGAGACCTGGCGCGAGCGCCTTCCACTCGAGGTTGGCACCCGTCCGCAGGGTTTTGTGAGTTTCATTGATTTTGGGCCCACGCTGCTTCACCTGGTAGGACTACCGATTCCTGCCGTAATGGATGGGAACCCTTTTCTGGGAGAACTCTTTACCGCTGCACGCCTCGAATCACGGGATGAAGCCTTTGGTCATGCCGATCGCTTTGATGAGAAATACGAGATGGTCCGCTCCCTTCGTAAAGGTTCCATCAAGTACATTCGTAGTTTTCAGCCCTTCTATCCAGATGGGCTTCAGAACAACTATCGATACCGCATGCTCGCTTATGCCGAGTGGCGGAAGCTCTTTACGGAGGGCAAACTCAATGCCGCTCAAAGCGCCTTTTTCCAGCCCAAACCGGTGGAAATGCTCTTTGACCTTCAAGAAGATCCGGATGAAGTCAACAACCTGGCGCAAAGCCCCGGTCATGCCGCGCTATTGGAGGTCATGCGCGATCGGCTGAGCTATCACATGACCCGCATCAATGACCTGAGCATCTATCCCGAAAGTAAGATGATAGAACATGCCCTTGAGGATGGTATTGGCTATGGCCATGAGCACCAACGGGACATTCGACAACTGCTTCGCATATGCGACTTGGCGCTGGAACCCTTTGATCAGGCCGAGCGCAATCTCATGCGGGCCCTTCGAACCGAAGATCCCACCATGCGCTATTGGGCCTTGACGGTTTGCAGTATTTTCGGCGAAGAGGCGACAGCCTTTGTTCCACAGGCCAAGGCCCTGCTCAAGGCCCAAGATCCACTGGTGCGACTTCGTGCCGCTGAATTTCTGGGGCTAATCGGCAAACGGGACCCACGCCCAACGTTTTATGAAATCCTCAATGAAGAAGTCAGCCATGCGGTGAAACTCATCACCCTCAACAGCGCCGTGCTGTTCCACGACCGGGTGGAAAACCCTCTGCCCTTTGACGTATCCCAATTGGAGGATCCCGAAGATCGTGACGAAGTTAAACGCCGCCTGGATTACTTCGCGGGAAGGCTTTGATCCTGTTCAAAAGACCTTTTTAGACCAAGCCTAGCGCTTGGCGCTCCAGTCAATGGTGGTGGTTTCACCATCCATCTTGGCAGTCACCTTTCCTTGCAGACGCTGGTCTTTGAGGGTTCCCTTAAGCTGATAGATCATCTGCCCGCTCTGGGGTCGGTCGCGGGTGATGGTAAAGGCAATCTGATCCCCAAAGATGCCACCGTGTTCCAAATCAAAAGACCGGTCGGGCCCCATGGTCATGGAGCCACGGATGCGCGCACCATTTTGTTTGATGTTCAAGGTTGAATCTACCATTTCACCGTTGGGTCCCTGAATGGAAAAGGTCCATTCTCCACTAAAGTCGGAATGGGTTATTTCAACCGGTCGATCTTTGAGGAGGGTAGAGATACGCTTTTCCATCGCCGAGGCCCAGATGCCGTAACCGGAGGTGGAGAAGTGGAGGAAATCGGGCATGATGGCCTTTGGAATGCTTCCCGAACGCTCTATGAAGCGTTGACCGATGTCCAGGTATTGGACCCGCTTCCAGTCTTGAAGCTTCTGGATAGCCTGGTTGACCTGCAGGATCTTGCCTCGCTGGTCGTTGAAGTTTTCTCCACGCGGAAAGATGCCCAGAAGCAGGATCTTTGTCTCCGGAAGCTTGGCCTTGAGCTTATTGACCACTGCAGTAATGCCATCGACCATCTCATCGGCCGTATTGCGATCGTTCCCTGAATTGTTGGTACCGATCATCACCACCGCCACCTTGGGTGAAATACCCTCAAGATTACCGTGGTCCAAACGCCAGAGAACATGCTGAGTGCGATCTCCACCAATCCCCAGATTCAGTGCCTTGCGGTGCCCGTAGTAGATTTCCCAGACTGCCTTGCCCGCACCTTCCCATCCCTGGGTGATGGAATCGCCCACAAAGATCATGTCGATGTCTCCCTGATGGGCTTGAACGTTTTGATTAAATTGTTCGTGGCGTTTCATCCAACCACCTTCCCGTGGTGCAGGCGTGACGGCTGAATGAGTGGGCTTTTCAGCACCCTTCAACGTCAGAGTAAACACCAGTGCAAGGGATCCCAGGATGGAGAGCGAAAGACGGTTCATGGTGTCAAATCCTGCCTCAAAACCCCTTCTGCATCAACAGGGAAAAGCCATGAGCAAAGGGCCCTGAGGACATTCCGGCTGGCCAGAAGGCCAGGGCGCTGGCAAGTTGCTCAAGCATCCAAGAGGGTTCAAGCACATCATGAAAAAGGAACGCCCACGTCATTTTGCCAGCGACAACTATGCAGGAGTTTGCCCCGAGGCATGGCAGGCATTGGAAGAGGCTAATCGGGATCATCAGCCGGCTTATGGTGAAGACCCCTGGTCGGTGAAAGCCTGCGACATGATCCGTGAGGTGTTTGAAACCGACTGTGAAGTCTTTTTCGTTTTCAACGGCACCTCTGCCAACAGCCTGTCACTGGCTGCCATGTGCCAATCCTACCACAGCATCCTCTGCCATGACTTCGCCCATGTGGAACGGGATGAATGCGGGGCCCCCGAGTTCTTTTCCAATGGCACCAAGGTGCAATTGATCAAAGGCCCCAATGGTAAGATCCAGCCCGACGCGGCAGAAGCCATGGTCCGGCGCCGCACCGACGTGCACTACCCCAAACCTAAGGTGATTAGTGTCACTCAGGCCACCGAAATGGGTACCTGCTACACGGTGGATGAACTGGAAGCACTAGGCTGCCGAGCCAAGCACCTGGGGCTGACCTTGCACATGGACGGGGCCCGCTTTGCCAATGCCGTGGCACAACTGGGCGTCACTCCCAAAGCCCTCACCTGGCAGGCCGGGGTTGATGTACTTTGTCTGGGTGGCACCAAGAACGGCTCGGCAGTTGGAGATGCGGTGGTCTTTTTCAATCGTCCACTGGCCCATGAGTTTGATTACCGCTGCAAGCAGGCCGGCCAGCTGGCTTCCAAGATGCGTTACCTCTCGGCTACCTGGGTGGGCATGCTACAAAATGAGGTATGGCTCAAGTATGCGGCTCATGCCAATGCCATGGCCGCCTTGATGCATGAACTGCTCAGCCCGGTGGAGGGTATTGAGATTCTCTTTCCCAGACAGGCCAACTCGGTCTTCGTGGAAATGCCCAAGAGCCTGATCCGCTATCTGCACGATCTGGGTTGGAAGTTCTATGCCTTCATCGGAGAAAAAGGCTGTCGCCTAATGTGCTCGTGGGACACCACCCCCGACGATGTGCGCTCTTTTGTGGAAGACCTCAAGGAGGGGCTTCAGTCCACCTCCGGCCAATCATAGGTCACCATTACCGGCAGGTGATCCGAGGCGGTGGGTGCGTCGAGGATTTTGGCCGAGCGGCGCTTGAGTTTGGAGCCAGGCGCACGAAGCACATAATCAATACCACGGTGAGGCTTCAGGTCATCCTGCCATCCTTGTTCCCACAGCCATTCCATGGGCAAGCTCTCGGGGCGGGCATTGAAGTCTCCTGCAAGAAGAGTCAGTGCGGCGCCACGGTGATCGATCAGCTGGAGCACCCGTTGCACTTGCTCCTGTCGCGTCTCAGAGCTCATGTGACAGAGATGCACATCCACCAGGTGTAACTCCGGGCGACCCTCACCCGGCGCAATCCAGGTCTCCAACGCAATGCGAGGCTCCTGGCCTAGGCGATAGGGCAGGGCGTGAACAAGATACCGCAGGATGGGCCACCGACTCAACACTGCTAGACCATAGGCCCCACCCTGAAAATGAAGGGCCTTGGCAAATTGATGATGCATCCCCAGGTGATGTGCCAGAACCTCGGTCTGGGCTACCCCATCAGTGCGACGGGTGGATTGATCCAACTCCTGGAGGGCCACGATGTCTGCCCCCGAATCGGCTATGACAGCCGCAATGCGTTCCAGATCCAGACGCCGGTCGGTCCCTTCACCGTGATGAATATTATAAGACATCACCTTCAGGATTTTTCCAGACGATGCCTTGGGCGCATCGTCTGCCAACACCCCAAAGGAACCGACCAGTGCCCCCAGGCAAATAAAGAGACGGAACCAGCCCAATGCATCGCTTGAGTTTTTTGGAGAATCTCTTTCCTGAAAGTCGCTTTTCATTTTCGGTAGGAAGGTCGCTTGGGTCGTTTGCCAACACCCGTGGCCCGCTTGGCCAGATGCCGCTTCGCCTGGACTTTGGCCACACTTCCCACCTCGAGATAGGCTTGCGTCAAGGCCCCCAGCAGTTCATCGCGGCGGTCATAGAGCCGCTTGTGCGGGCGCTTGGGCACCCGAGAAAGGCAGTAAGCAGTGAGCAGTGGCAGCGAAACCGTGGAGTCCACATAGGCCACCACACAATCGGGCAAGGTCTGAGGATCGACCTTGCCCCAGCTGACGGCTTCTGCCGGAGTGGCACCGCTCAAGCCTCCGGTATCAGGCCGGGCATCGGTGCACTGCAGGAAGTAATCGTGGCCCTTCTCATCAATCCCCATCACTTCCTGGATCTGAGGCTCGGTCTGAAGCATGAAATTCTTCGGGCTTCCTCCCCCCAGAATGAAAACCGAAGACGTGCGCCCGGAAGCCTTGGCATCGTAGACGATGGAGGCGCTCTGATTGACATCGCGGTTGACATCATACTGAAGGGCCT
>CACEMW010000022.1:0-38819 GCA_902560705.1 uncultured Verrucomicrobiota bacterium | reverse complement strand
TCTCAGACACTCCATCCACTGATTTGAAGAAACTCAAAGGCCAGGCGATTCACGTTCATATCAGCGATTGCGACGGGAAAGTTCATGGCGATCTACCCCCGGGGCGTGGTATCGTCAAATTTGAACCCTACCTTCAGGCGGTCAAGGAACTCGCGATCGATGGTACTGTCGCTATTGAGCTGGAGTACTCCCCCAACCCCAAACGCATTGTTTCATGGGTTGAAGAGGCTTACCGTGAGACAGCCAAACGGATGGATCTGGTGGGACTGAGAGGATAATTCACCAATTGGACTGAAGATCGCTCTCCCAAAGGGTGGTTTCCATATCACCCAAGGAAACGTAAGAATAAGGCATGAAAAATTGGAACCCTATTTCAAACGTTGTGACTTACTTCCATCGTATCCTTGCCTCAACCTGTTTGCTGGCTTTGTGTATAGGTATCCAAGGGGCACAAGCTCCCAATATCGTTGTTTTTCTGATCGATGACATGGGGCTCATGGACACCTCACTTCCATTCCTCACCGACGCCAACGGGGAAGCTCAGCCCCACCCCCTAAATCAGTTTTACCGCACTCCATCCATGGAAAAGTTGGCGAGCCAGGGCATTCGCTTCAACCAATTCTATGCCATGAGTGTCTGTTCACCTACACGCATCTCGCTGATGACGGGTCAGAACGCGGCCCGACATCGGTCCACCAACTGGATCAATCCCACAACCGATAACCGAGGAAAACAGGGGCCACCCAACTGGAACTGGAAAGGCCTGAGTCCAGACTCCGTCACCCTGCCGGGACTCTTGCGTAAACAGGGATACCGCACCATCCACATCGGTAAAGGTCATTTTGGTCCACAAAATTCAGCTGGAGCCGATCCACAGCGTCTTGGGTTTGATAAGAATGTCGGAGGGGCTGCCTTTGGTGCCCCCGGAAGCTATTACGGAAGCCAGAACTATGGTCGGGGCACTCGCAGAGAGCATCACGCAGTGCCGCATTTGGAACGCTACCACGGATCCGATACCTTTCTTTCAGAGGCACTGGCGATTGAGGCAAAAGCTTTACTCAGTCAGAGTGTTTCGGACCAAAAGCCCTTCTATCTGTATTTTTCCCACTATGCCGTGCACGCCCCCTTTGAATCGGATCCGCGTTTTGCAGCGCACTACAAATCCTCGGGCAAGAGTCAGGCTGCGCAGGCTTTTGCGACCTTGATTGAAGGTATGGACAAAAGCCTGGGGGACATCCTGAATCATCTTCATGCATTGGGCGTGGCTGAGGAAACGCTGATTTTATTCATGGGAGACAATGGATCAGACGCCCCACTGGGTCATCAGCATGAAGTGGCCTGTGCCGCGCCACTGAGGGGCAAAAAAGGATCTCACTATGAAGGTGGCATGCGGGTTCCCTTCATCGCGGCCTGGGCGAAACCCAACCCAGAGCACTCACTCCAGAAAGCCCTACCCATCCCCTTGGGAAAGATTCAGACTCAGGTCGCCAATGTCACCGATGTGTTTCCGACCCTCTTGGAAATCACCGGGGCCTCATCATCCAAACCCCAGGATCATATCATCGACGGACACTCACTGACACGAAGGCTGAAAGGGCTCCGCGATGCCCGCATACCAGAGCACTTTCTCATGCACTATCCTCATGCAGTGCATCGCAGTAACTACTTCACCACCTGGCGAGAGAAGGAATGGAAGGTCATCTACCATACCTTTCCCGAGATTCCGACTACTGGCGGGCGTATCCAATTCAGCAATGGTCATTACGAGCTCTATAATCTAGGCGAGGATCCTTATGAATCCCACAATCTAGCGCAGGATAAACCAGAAAAATTGCGTTCGATGATGGAGAGCATGATCGATCAATTGAGGGCGATGAACGCCGTCTACCCCGTGGATCTATCGGGTCAGGCACTCCCTCCAGTCATTCCCTGAAGCATCCTGGCCATGGAACCCAGCCCTCTGCATCGACAACGATTTATTCAGCCTTTATTCCAAAAACCTTTGGTGTGGCTACTTCAAGGAGCCTTTTGGATCCTTATGCAAGATTCCATGGTGGCCGTGGAAAGCTCACCCAAGCCAGATTCCCAGCTTCTTTACAAGCAGACGCCGCAAGGTCCCCTCCACTTGAATGTTTTTTATCCGCGAGGCCACTCAAGCGATCAGAAAAAAACCGCCATCGTTTTCTTTTTTGGAGGTGGATGGGTGGGCGGAAGTCCCTCCCAATTTTACCCTCAATGCGCTTATCTGGCATCGCGAGGTATGGTAGCCATCAGTGCCGCCTACCGAACACGCAATGAGCACGGCACACCGCCATCAACGTGCGTGGAGGACGGAAAGTCTGCCATACGATGGATACGATCTCACGCTTCGGAACTGAGTGTGGACCCCAACCGCATCGTTGCCGGCGGCGGGTCAGCAGGCGGCCACGTAGCGGCCGCGACGGCCACCGTCGAGAGGTTTGATGCCCCGACGGACCTGAGGGAAAGCGCCCTGCCCAACGCACTGGTGCTATTCAACCCAGTCTACGATAACGGACCAGAGGGTTACGGCCATGAGCGACTGGAGGGCTACTGGCAGGCTTTTTCCCCCATGCATCGGATTCATGAACGCATGCCGCCCGCCATTGTCTTCATGGGTACGAAAGATCGACTGATCCCGGTGGCCACTGCAAAGGAATTTCAGCGTCGCATGCAGGCTTTGGGAATTCGCAGTGATCTGCAACTGTATGAAGGCTAGGAGCATGGTTTCTTCAATCAGAAGCGTTACCATGAAACGCTGCATGCAACAGATCAATTTCTTCGCTCGCTGGGCTATCTGCAAGGTCCCCCAGCCATCCCTCATCAGACAGCTCCCCATCCGTGAGCAAGGCCCGCTAATGGCGGAAGTGACGATTGCCCGTAAACACCATCGCCATGCCTCGTTCGTTGGCAGCCGCAATCACCTCTTCGTCTCGCACGGAACCACCCGGTTGAATGGCCGCAGTTGCCCCGGCCTCTCCAGCGGCTATCAGACCATCGGCAAAAGGAAAAAAGGCATCGCTACACACCACGCTCCCCTTGAGGGACAATCCAGCCTCGCCTGCCTTCCAAACCGCAATGCGGCTTGAGTCGACACGACTCATTTGCCCAGCACCCACACCCAACGTCTGAGAAGGGCCACTGTAGACAATCGCATTGGACTTCACATGCTTGACCACCCGCCAACCAAAGAGCAGGGCCTGCCATTCCTCTTCAGAGGGCGCTCTTTCAGTCACAACCTGAACCTCGGAGGCATCGATCATTTTATGATCAAAGGCTTGGGCAAGGTAGGATCCAGCCCCCACGGACCGTATTTGCCAACCCTGTTGAATCTGGGAGAGCTTGGCCTCGATCAGGCGAAGGTTTTTCTTCTTTTGCAAGATTTCAAGTGCTTGGCCACTGAAGGAAGGTGCCACGATCACCTCGCTGAAGATACCCGAAATGGCCTCGGCACAGGCGCCATCCAACTCGCTGTTGCAGGCGATGATGCCTCCGAAGGGTGCTTGACGATCGGTTGCAAAAGCCTTTTCCCAGGCTTCCAGCAGATTTTGACCCTGCCCGACCCCACAGGGGTTGGTGTGCTTGAGTATGGCGAGGGTGGGTGCCTGCCCCTCAAACTCACTGATGAGCGTCTGGGCTGCGGTCAAATCGAGGATATTGTTGTAAGAAAGGGCTTTACCATGATGCTGCTCAAAAGCATCACCAAAGGGACCATACAAGGCCGCCTCCTGGTGTGGATTTTCACCATATCTCAGATCCTGGGCCTTGGCAGCATGCAGGAGAATACGGTTGGGAGTTTTGTTGGCAGGAGGGTCCTCGGAGGTAAGATTTTCAAAAGCCTGCTCCAGGTGGTTGGCAATGGTGGCATCATAGGCAGCCGTGCGGGCATAGACTTTGGCAGCCAGTGCCCTTCTCAATTCCAAGGAAGTATGACCCTGCTGGGAAATCGCCTCACCCACCTTTGAGTAATCCGCAGGATCCACCACGACCGTGACACTCAAGTGATTCTTGGCGGCGCTTCTGAGCATGGAAGGCCCCCCAATGTCAATATTCTCGATCGCCTCATCCAAAGTCACATCGGGTTTGGCAATCGTTGCCTCGAAGGGGTAGAGATTGACAACGACCAAATCGATGGGCTTTATCTGGTGCTGATCGACCGTTGCACAATGTTCGGGATGCTCCCGCAGATAAAGCAAACCGCCATGGACTTTGGGATGAAGCGTCTTGACGCGACCATCCAGCATCTCAGGAAAACCGGTGTAATCACTCAGTTCGATAGCCTGGAAGCCGGCTTCCCGGATCGCTCGAGCAGTGCCACCGGTTGAAATGATTTCCACACCGGCTTCAGATAGCTGCTGAACAAAGGGAATAAGACCCGATTTATCGGAAACGGAAATGAGGGCGCGTTGAATCTTAGTCGACATTACAGCCTCATCAAACAGGAACATTCCAAGACAGGTCAATGGTCAAAATTCGGTGATTGACCAATGTACCGACCTCTTGAAGATTACCAGTTGAATTTCATGAGCAACGATCCAAAAAATCCACCCGCTGAGGGCGAAACAGTGGCCAAGCCCAGCCAGGGAGATCTGGAAGCCATCCATCATCTGCGTGATCTATACGAGGCCATGTCGAAGGAACTCGGCAAGGTCATCATCGGTCAACAGGACGTCATTGAACGCCTGCTGATCTGCATTCTGGCAAGGGGACATGCCTTGTTGATGGGGGTTCCGGGTCTCGCCAAGACCACGATCATCAATGCTCTTTCCCAAGTCATGTCCCTGGATTTCAATCGTATCCAATTCACACCCGATCTCATGCCCAGTGACATCACCGGCACCGAGATCCTTCAGGAGACCGATCAGCCCGGCAAGCGCGCCTTCGTCTTCACCAAAGGACCGATTTTCGGTAATGTCATCTTGGCCGATGAAATTAACCGGACACCGCCAAAGACACAGTCAGCCCTGCTGGAAGCCATGCAGGAACATCGTGTAACTGCTGCGGGACGAATTTACACGCTGCCTTCACCCTTTTTCGTACTGGCCACCCAAAACCCCATCGAACAGGAGGGCACTTATCCACTGCCGGAAGCTCAGCTGGACCGTTTCATGTTTTTCATTCATGTCGATTACCCTACTGCGGCAGAAGAAAAACGTATTGCCCAAGAAACCACCAGCAAGAGTGCTCCGACGCTTAAAAAACTCATCGGTGGCGAGGAAATCCTGCGATTTCAGGAAGTGGTGCAGCGTGTGCCCGTGCCGGACCACATTTACGACACGGCCGTCGAAATGGTACGTCAGACGCGCCCCAACAGTGAGGAAGCGCCCGATTTTGTCAAACAATGGGTCAGTTGGGGTGCCGGCCCTCGTGCCATCCAGTATTTGATTCGAGGTGCCAAGGCGCATGCTGTTCTGAAGGGAAGTTACATGGTGCGATTTGAGGATCTCGAAGCAGTGGCCGAATCGGTTCTGGCGCACCGCATTCTCACCAACTTTCAGGCTCAGGCCGAAGGGCGCACCAGCCGCACCGTCATTGAATCACTGATCGAACTTCAAACCAAGAAGGCCTGAAGCGCAGCTTGATCCAACCATCGGTCTGAACGTCTTTGGTCCTATCCATATCTTCCCCAAGCCCGCATGGCCACGCAGGAAAGCTCCAGTGAATCGTTGATCAATCCAGCGATTACCGCCCGCCTGGCAGCTCAGCCACTCTTGGCCCGCTTTCCCATGGAAGGTAGCGTATCGGGCATGCATCGAAGCCCGCACCGGGGTTCGAGTGTGGAATTTGCCGAGTATCGACAATACGTTCCAGGCGACGATCTCAGACGCCTGGATTGGCGCGTGCTGGGGCGTACCGATCGTTATTACCTCAAGGAATTTGAAGCTGAGACCAATCTGCGATGTTACTTCGTGATAGATTGCAGCGGCTCCATGGGGTTTACCAGCGGTGAGACCACCAAATTGGATTATGCCATCAAGTTGGCGGCGCACCTGGCATATCAGATCATCGGCCAAGGCGATGCTGCCGGGCTGGTTTCGGTAGGTCCCAAGATCATTACTGAAATCCCGCCCAAGCGCACCCCTTCCCACCTGCAACTGATCCTTGATCAACTTCATGAGATTCGTCCCAAAGGAGAAACAGGTTTGGCGGAAACGCTTCACGAGCTGGCTGAAAAGGCCAAGCGCAGGGCCTTGGTGTTGATTTTTTCAGATTGCTTTACCGAACTGGATCCGCTGGTCCACAGTTTTCAGCACCTGCGATTCCAAAAGCATGATGTTGGCCTCTTTCAAATCATGGATCCCAAGGAATTGGCTTTCGACTTCGACCGTCCCATCCGGTTCACCGACCTTGAGAGTTCTTTCAGTCTCGTTACCGAACCCTCCATGGTTCGGGACGCCTATCTTGAGCAGCTCCAACAGTTTCAGACGGGCCTTCAGAAAGGCTGTCACGAATGCAATGGCGACTACCGGCTGGTGCTCAATCATCAGGATGCTGGCCAGGTTCTGGGGGATTTCCTGGTCGATCGTGCCAAAGCGTTGTCCATTCGATGAGTCAAAGACATGAGGCCCACACCTGATACGCGAGCAGAACCGGCATGACCTTCCTTCAACCCATCCTGCTCTATGCGCTGCCTCTGATACTCCTGCCGGTGTTGATCCATCTGTTGAATCGCCTGCGCCACCGCACGCAACAGTGGGGGGCCATGCGCTTCCTAGTGGCAGCCTCTCGCAGTTCGGTCAATCGGGCCAGGCTCAAGCAGTTCCTCATTCTACTCTTTCGCACTCTGGCCGTGCTGATGCTCATCCTTTTTCTGGCCCGCCCGCTCACAGGTGGCTGGATGGGCTGGGCCTTTGCCTCGGCGCCTGACACCGTACTCATCCTGCTGGATCGTTCCGCAAGTATGGAAACACGCCTGGCTGGCACGCCCCGCTCACGGCGGGAACAGGCCATTGATCTGATCAAGAGTGCAGCAGAACCTTATCAAGGTTATTCTAATTTCGTATTGATCGAAAGTGCAGGTTCAACCGCGCAAACCCTTGCTCAAGTCGATCAACTCGACGACCATCCCCTGGCGGCATCCAGCGATACCACCACCGATATACCATCTCTTCTCCAGCGTGCACTGCAGTGGCTGAATGACAACCAGGCAGGGACGACGGAACTTTGGATTGCTTCGGATCTTCAGCGGTCCAACTGGCTCCCCAGCGACGATCGGTGGTCTTCAGTGATTCAACAATTTGAGGGACTCCCACAATCAGTCCAGTTCAGGTTGTTGGCAGTCAACGAACAAACCGAAACCGATGTCAGTTTGCAATTGGCTGACATGGCCCTGATGGAACGGGCATCGGACACTCGCTCGCTGAGGATCACCGCAGATCTGTTTCAATCACTCGCTTCAGGGGAAATTCTCAATGCCACTCGGACACTCAATGGACTCGGATCTGCTCTCGAAATCCCCGCGCAGGCAAACGAAATACGCTGGCAGGATACATGGGATTTGGGATCAGGCCGTGACCAGGGATGGGGCAGTTTGGCATTGTCTGCCGATGGCAACCTCCGCAACAATACTCTGTACTTTGTCTACGGTGAACAGCGCGCTCATGAAGCCATGGTCCTCAGTGATCCATCTTATGAAGCAGGCGTGCTTGCGCTTGCGTCCGGGCAGATGGGGCCGGACGGATGGCAGCCTTCTCGCATGGAAACCAATCGATCGCCCAGTGCTTGGAAACTGGATCGGGTATCCTTGATTATCTGGCAAGGAACCCTCCCCGAAAACGCGTTGGCTTCCGACTTGCAGGCCTTTGCGTCCTCCGGAGGCGTCGTGCTCTGCCTTCCTCCCCATGGGAAACGGAATCAAGCAACCCTTTTTGCCGGAGCACGGTGGATGGAGAGCCAGGTTGCCGCGCAGGATCAAACCTTTCCTTTGGGCCGCTGGGAGCGGGGCACAGGATTGCTGGCCGACACCGAGGAAGGTTTTGGCTTGAATGTCGACCAGCTGGAGATCATCCAGCGCAAACGACTTGAGCACGCTGGCAAGGTGATCGCGGCCTTTTCCGATGGAGAACCCATGCTCGTCCAACAGGAGATGGGACAAGGATCGATTTATTTCCTGAACACTCTCCCCCACCCCAACTGGTCGAGCCTGGATCAAGGCACCGTTCTCCTTCCTCTTCTTCAGCGCGCACGTAATCAGGGTGCGCGTCGACTGGAAAAAACCTACTTCTGGACATGCGGAGACATCGGGCAGCTTGAGCTGGAAGCTGGATGGCAACCCATCGAGGAAGGATCCGACCATTCCATGGAATGGCATGCCGGGATCTATCGTTTAGGGGACAAGTTGGCGGCAGTGAATGTTCCAGACGAGGAATTCATGCCCCAATTGGCGGAGCCGGAAGAAATCCGGCCCCTCTTCCAGGGAGTCTCCCTTCAGCTCTTCGAAGAAACCTCTGGTCGAGACACTTCCAACCTTCAAGGTGAAGTCTGGCGCGTCTTTCTTTTCGGCATGCTGATCTTCTTGCTGGTGGAAAGTGCCCTAATGGTGTCCGGGCCGGGAAGCACGGCCCACGCTTCAAGAACCCAACGGACGCTCAACCCTCAAACCAAAGGCGCCACATGAGCCAATGGCAATTTGCGGTGACCCCTTGGCTGGTAGCAGCCTTCATCATCGTAGGAGGACTGGCAGCCTATTTTTCATGGCGCATCTGGATTCAGAACGGGCGGTCTCGCAGGGTGTTGGGCCTGGAGGCTTTCCGGTGGTTGATCATGCTCATGTTGCTCCTGACCTTGCTCAGGCCCGAGCGGGTTCAAGTGGTCGATTGGGCTGAGGAGCCCGCTGTGGTAGTGCTCAACGATCTTTCGGCGAGCATGACCACAAGAGATGTGGTTCAGACCAATGGGGTGGTGACACGACGAGAATGGGTGGACCAACAAATCACCAATCAAGTCATCCTTCCCCTACAATCCAATTCCAGAGTCCTGGTCGATGGATTTGGAAGCCCCACCGAAGGCATCGAAGAAGGCGGCACGCTCCAGGTGGAAGGCACCGACCTGAATGCGACCCTAGAAACCGTCATCCGTCGAGAGGCCAATCTGAAGGCCGTATTGGTACTCAGCGATGGCGATTGGAATCTGGGAAACTCCCCCGCATTGGCAGCCTCGCTTTATCGCAATCAGGGGATCCCATTATTCGCCGTAGAAGTGGGCCAGGATGCTCCTTTGCCGGATATTGAATTGGAATCGGTCAGTGCCCCCTCTTATGGGCTGCTGGGCGAACAAATATCCCTGCCTTTCAGGGTCTACAATCGAATGACCAGCGATCAGACCTTCATCATCCGATTGAAGGACGGCGATCAAGAGGTCGCTCAGAAGGAAATCCAGATAGCGGGGCTTTCCGACCTGCAGGAAACCCTGGTGTGGTCGCCACAGGAAATGGGTGAACGATCCCTGACACTGGAATGCCCTGTTCAGGCCGGCGAGGCTCTTGAGGACAACAACAGCAAGTCCTTCAACCTCAACGTTCGCATGGAGACCTTGAAGGTTCTGATCATTGACTCCTACCCCCGATGGGAATACCGCTATCTGCGCAATGCATTGGAGCGGGATCCGGGAGTGGACATGGATTGTTTGCTTTTTCATCCCCAGGTGGGAATGGGCGGCGGCAATCAATATCTTGCGCGCTTCCCGAACACCAAGGATCTCATGGCGGCTTATGATGTGGTCTTTCTCGGAGATGTGGGGATTCAACCCGGACAACTCAGCGAGCAGGATGCCGAATTGATCCATGGCCTGGTCGAGCAACAATCTGCGGGGCTGGTGCTCATGCCCGGCAGACGAGGAAGCCATGCCACCTGGATCAACAGCCCTCTGGAAGATCTGATTCCTGTCCAACTGGATTTGAAACAATCCGAAGGGGTAGGACTTCAAAACGAAGCACGATTGGCCCTGACGCGACTTGGCAGCGGCCATTGGCTCACACGTTTTGATCTTTCCGCAGAACGCAACTCCGAACTTTGGCGACAACTTCCAGGTTTCTACTGGTCGACCGCCGTTGAAAAAAGCCGCCCTGGCTCTGAGGTGCTCGCAGTCCATGACTCGCTTCGCAATCAATGGGGTCGCATGCCTCTCCTGGTCATTCGACCTCATGGCACTGGCAAGGTCTTGTTCATGGGAACAGACAGTGCATGGCGATGGCGCAGAGGTGTGGAAGATCTCTATCATTACCGATTCTGGAGCCAGGTCGTTCGATGGATGGCCCATCAGAGACATATTTCAGGCAATGAAGGAATCCGCCTGACACTCACACCGGAAAAACCTGAAATCGGACAACGTGTCTCACTCAATGCGATGGTATTGGATCGCAGTGGCTACCCTCTCCAGGAAGGCCGGGTGCAAGCATCGATCACCACGCCCGGAGGGAAAGTCGAAACGCTTGAAATGGAGCAGGAAGAAGGGGGTTGGGGTGTGTTTCAGTCCGGCTTTGAAGCACGCGAGGCTGGCATGCACGTCATCCAGATCCAATGCCCTCAGGAGGATCGCATCTTGGATACCCGCCTTGAGATCATTCGGCCTGTGGTCGAGAAAATCGGTCAACCCAGCCGTGGGGATGTTCTTCGCGAAATCACCCGCATCGCCAAGGGGCAGGCCATTCGTACAGCAGGATTAGCCTCTTTGATCGATCAGATTTCAGTACTTCCGGAACCCAAACCCATTGAATTGCGGTTCCGATTGTGGGCCCACCCATGGTGGGGCGGGCTCCTGTTGATACTTCTGGCGGCCTACTGGATCAGCCGAAAGGTTTACGGCATGGTCTAGAATAAGGACAACGCGAAGCCATGATTTCCGCAGGACATTTGACGTAACCATTGAACTCAAGCAAAATGCAGCAGGTGTCATCAGACAAACGCATGGAATCGCACGATCTCCCGGTGCGGCTCAGAGAGCAGTTCTTGCTGCTCAAGGCCAAACTTTGGAGAGTGGAGATTTCCACTTGCCTGGTGTGGATGGTCCTGAGTCTTCTGGCGTCCTTTTTGGGGAGTTTCTCGCTGGATCGTTGGCATGATACCCCCAACGCGGTTCGAGGCGCCTTGTTGCTGACAGCTCTCGCAAGCTGTGGGCTCGCTCTGGCATGGTGGCTCTGGCGATGGGTTCTGGCACAGCGCCACCTAGGAGACTACTCACGCCTGGTCCAAAGACGTTATCACATCTTGGGGGACCGCCTGCTGGGTATTGTCGAATTGAGTTCCGATCAGGCCTCTGAGAGAGGCCATTCCGAAGAACTTTATCGTGCAGCGGTCAGTCAAGTCGAGCGGGACGCTCGACAAATCGCCTTCGCAGACGCTGTTTCGATCAAGGGATTGCGTCGACTCTCCCTCCTCAATGCCCTTTTACTGGTCGTTGCATGTACCCTGTGGGCCCTCTTCCCTGGTGCCTTCAGCAATGCCTGGCAACGTTGGATTCAACCGCAGTCGGACATTCAGCGCTACACTCTGGTCCGCGTGAAACTGGACCGGGACAATTACCTCATGATTCGGGGCGAACCCTTCACGATCCAGGCAGGCGTCGAGTATGACTCGCTGTGGAAACCCCAGAAAGTGTCTGCATGGGTGGATACGGGATACCAGATCGAGGGAGAAGTCGTGGATGGAAGGATTACAATGGAAATCCCAGGTCAGTTCAAGAAATCGTCCCTTACCTTGGTCGTGGGAGACGACACCACTGAGGCAAGCATTGAACCGGTGTTGCGCCCGACCCTCACCCACCTGGGGGCCCACATTCGCATGCCTGCCTATCTAGGGCTACCCAATGAGCACAGCGACCTTCAATCAGGTCAGCTGGACTTGCTCGAAGGAGCCGGAGTGATGCTGACGGGAGCTGTCAACAGAGCACTTTCTTCGGTCCGGCTCCAATGGGGTGAGAGCATGTCCCCTGCGCTTGCCATTGAAAAGGCATCCTTCCAATCCGATTGGTTGGACAGTCAGGATGTCTACAGTGCTTCCATCGAGTGGGAGGACCACTTGGGATTTACCCAGGCGCGTTCATGGACCTTGGCAATCCGTCAACAAGCAGACCAGACGCCCGGCATCCAGTTCCCACAACTTTACCGGGAAATGGCCATCCTGGAAACTGAGGCTCTGGAGATCCAGACCAGAGTCATCGATGATTATGGCATCAAGGAGTTCGGTCTGGTGTGGAAAAGCGTCGATGGCGTCGAGCCTTCCGCAGAAAACCTTGCCTTGGATTTCACCGATGCCTCACTGAACCGTTCTCAGAAAGAACTCAATGTCTCCTTTTATTTCAGTCCCAACCTCTACGGCATTGCGCCGGGAGATCTGGTCGAACTCTACGGTCATGTGACGGATTTTTATCCTGGGCGAGAACCGAGCCAGACGCCCCTCTACCGTATCCACATTGTGAGCTCAGTGGAACATGCTGAACGCATTCGACAGCAATTGGAAACCCTGATGACTGAAATTGAGGATGTTTCCCGATTGGAGCAATCCATCGCCGATGCCACCAACGAAACACTTGAAGATTTTGATAACCTTTCTCCAGAAGACCTGGAATCGCGTCTTGAAGATCAGGCCACCGATCAAAAACTCAATGCAGGTCACCTTTCGGAACTGGCTCAAAAAGGCATGGAAACACTTCGAGATGCCATGCGCAATCCTGCGTTTTCCAATGAAATGATGTCTGAATGGAGCCAGACATTGAGCCAAATGCAGGAACTGGCCCAGCAGCAAATGCAGAAAGCAGCCCAGGCGCTTGAGCAGGCGGCGACTCCGCACAGCCAATCTTCCCCATCCTCACCTTCACCTCCATCCCAGAGCAAACCCTCTTCACAGCAAGCCAGCCCCGCATCCTCTTCTCCAAGTCCACAGGAACAGGCGTTGCAGGAAGCTCAACAACAGGAACAGGAAATCCTGGAGGCACTTCAGGACTTGCAGGCCATAGTCAATGAGGACTTGGACAAGCTTCAGGCACTGACGCTCGCACAGCGATTGCGTGGCTTGGGGCAAACCGAAAGCGAGCTTGAATCTTCCTTGATGGATGGAGCTGAATCAACCTTGGGTCTGTTTACCGATGAGCTCCCCCCACGATGGAGAGCTACCCACCAGAAATTGGGAGAAACGCAGCAGGAAACCGCTGGAAAGGCAGGCGAGCTCCAAGAGGAGATCGGTCGTTTTTTCGAGCGGACCCAGCAGGAACCTTACGGAGAGGTTTCCGAGGCCATGAAGGAAAAACAAACCGTCGAGGGCCTCACGGCCACCCAAGAAATGATTCTCAAGAACATCACCATGGATGCTGCTGACCAGATCGCGGTGTGGGCAAGGCAGTTCGAGGCCTGGGCAAGCCAGCTGGAACCTGATGAAGAGAGTGAAGGCGCTGGAGGCGGCGAAGGGGAAGGCGGAGGAGAGGACCAACAGCAGGATTTGACCGAGCAGCTCATGGCGCTTTTGCGCATGAGGGAAAGTGAACTCAATCTGCGCATGCAAACGCGGCTTTTGGATCGGCCTTCACAACAGCAAGCCAACAAGGAAACTCGCACCAAGGAACTTTCCAAGCAACAGAGTGACATGCAGGAGGCCTTGTTGGATATACGAGCTGAGGTCCCACTGCCCTTCATGGATCCGGTATTTGAGGAAATTCACGGACATATGGGTAACGCTGCCGATGGCCTGGCACGAGGTGAGACCCACTTAGAAGTCGTCGAAGCTGAGACCCAGTCGATCAACACGCTCACCGATGCCATCAATTTACTCAATGAGCAGGCTCAAAAAAACAACCCATCCTCCTCAGCAAGCCAATCCATGTCCCTCATGATGCAGATGATGATGGCAAGCCAAAGTATGGGGCAGCAGTCCAACAGCCCTCAGGATGGCGGCAGCTCAGCCGGGGGCGACACGGACCGGCAGGCAGGAGACTCCACCGGGGCAGACGAAGGAGACGCCGCCGAATCTCGAACTGTTTCCAAGGGGAGTGGTCAGGCATTCAATCTGCCTGCCGAATTCAGAAAATCCTTTGAACTTTATTTCCAACAATTGGAGCAGCTCTCCCCACCCGAGAACCTCTCAAATGGAGGGACCCCATGAGCCGCTTGCCTATCATTGCATCGTGGGGCCTCTGGATCGCATTGAACTGCCTGCCCATCGGGCACGGCCATGCACAGCAGTTGTTTTCTGATCAGACCGATTTGACGGCATCAGCCATTGATCGGATCTACGTCAAGGCCCTCCAGCATCTTTCAGCCTCCCAGAACGAACAAGGTTATTGGGCCGATCGCCCCTATGGCATGGAACCCGGAGTGGTCGGACTGGCGCTGGTCAGCATTCTGGCTCATGGAGACGACCCCAACCACGGACCCTATGCCATCACCGTAAAGCGTTGCCTGGATTTCATCTTGTCGGAGCAAAATCAGACAACGGGCTATATTGGCCGGACGATGTACAACCATGGGTTTGCCACGCTTGCCCTGGCAGAGGCGTATGGAACGGTGATCGACGATCGAACGGGCCCGGCCCTCAAGTTGGCCATCGGTTTGATATTGGCATCCCAAAAGCAAAATCCCAGCCACGCATGGCGATATTCTCCTGAAAGCAAGGATGCCGACACGACGGTCAGCGGTGCGCAGATGGTATCCCTGTTCGCTGCAAGGAACGCGGGACTTTCGGTACCCCAGGAAGCCATCGAAAAAGGAATCGATTACTTTTTATCCTGTCAGACCAAAGACGGGGGATTCGGATACACCACGCCCTCGGGGGCCAACAGCCCCCGCACTGCGATCGGATGTCTGGTTTTAGCGCTGGCCAAGCGTAAAGAGACGGCAGCCTTCCAATCCGCCTTCAATTACCTCAAGGGGGCCTCCAAATCCAATAACTATTACCACTACTACCTGTATTACGGATCTCAGGCCTTTTTCCATGCTTCTCCCGAAGAGTGGAATCGATGGAACAAGGAAAACATCAGCGACCTGACCCAATCTCAAAACCCGGATGGTAGTTGGGACGGCCAGTTTGGCACCACCTTCAGCACCGCTACCTCCCTCCTGTCCATGGCACTCAACTATCGCTTTCTTCCCATCTATGAGCGTTAGGAAGTGCCCATTCATACGTCCATGGAGTCTCATGCTCCTGATGGGAATCGCTACTTCGCTTCAGGCTCAGGATGCCACACATCACTCCACTCCGGCACCAGAGATCATCGAGTTGACCGACGGTTCTACCCTTCATGGAAAGGCCCATGCTCTTTCCGCCTCGCAAGGGCTTGAATGGCAACATCCCTTGGCGCGCCACCCGGTCACGTTTGATCTCAGTCATCTAGCAAGGCTCCGCCTCCATACGGTGGGCCGTATCGAGGCTTCCAGACAACCGGATTGCCGCTTTGAATTCAACAATGGTGATTTGATCTACGGCAATCTGCTCTCGCTCAAATCGAATGCTGTTGAATTCCAGACGTGGTTTGGGGGAACGATGAGAAGCGACCGGCAAGCTCTCAAACGCATCGCGTTCCTCAAGACAGGTTACAAGGTGCTTTATGAGGGCCCCAACAACATCGATGAGTGGCAATTGGGAGCAGGGCAGAACGGATGGTCCTACCACGATGGCAAGCTGAAGATCCAAAGTCGCGGTGTCATTGGGAGAGATTTCCAGCTCAAGGACTCGGTCAACCTGACCTTCGACATGAGGTGGGATCGACCCTACCAGCTGAGCATCACTCTCTTTACCGATACCTTCAACCGCTTTGATTATCGGCAAGGCTCCTACATTTTTTTCCTCAGCCCCCAGTTTGTCTCCTTTCAGCGAGTTCAACCCGGCACGGGAGTCCTCACACTGGGGCAATCTCGCATCGAGACACTCAATGGGAGGAGTGAGGCTCGCTTCAGTATTCGTGCACATCGTGAAAGCTCTCGGTTTATCGTTTACATCAATGATGAACCCGCGGGTCGCTTTCGGGACAACAGAGGATTCGTCGCGCAGGGCAAAGGCATTTCTTTTTCCTCACAACTGAGCGCCTCTTCATTTGAGCTCAGCAACCTTTTGGTCACTCAATGGGATGGAAGCGATGAAGCCGAAGGAGAGATCGAGCCAACCCCGGAAAACGATATCCTCTCGCTGGTCAATCAGGATCGCCCCAAGGGAACGGTAGTAGCCATAGAGGATGAATCGATTGAATTCCTACTTCGCAAGGAACGGGCCATCCGTGTTCCGGTAGAGCGGGTCAAACAAATTCAATTCAACTCTGGAACAGACATCCCCTCCCCTCCTCTCGCAGAACCGAAGACCATTAGGGCACATTTTGCCGGTGGGGGAAGCCTTTCCTTTGATTTAATCTCACTGGATCATGATCAGCTTCATGGCCAGAGCTCCACCTTCGGCCCCATGTCCTTCCGCAGCGACTCCATTCGCCAAATTGAATTCAATCTCAACCATCAAGCTCTCCAGAAAGATGAAGCAGCCGACGCCATTTGGAATCTGCAAAGCAAGCCTTAGTCGATGGGTTTTCCTGACGGCAGGTTGGATCATCGTCCAATCACAGGAGACCACTGTGGCTCCTCCGATCGAACCTCAGGAAGTGACATCGCCTGAGCCATCGATCTCGGAGGGACCTGAAGCGCTGCCTGCTGCCATCGTGATCGAGCCGATGAGTGCAGACACCTTGCACTTGGCCAACGGAGACGTATTGTCCGGCAGGCTCGAGCAATACGATTACCCTGGCGACACTTCCTGGAATCGTTCCGATATTCAACAGGCCTTTGCCTTTGATTCACAGGCCGTACACCAAATAAGACTCGGGGATCGCGCCAAGACGACCCCGAAGCTATCGCCTTCCATGACACTGCAACTGAGCAACGGCGATCAGCTATCGGGCATCATGGAATCTCTCGATGATACGGTTCTCAAGCTGAACACCTCTTTTGGTGGCACCTTGGATTTGCCAGCAGATCAAGTTCAGTGGGCCGTCTTTCATCGACAGGATCAATCCTACCTCTATGAAGGACCTTCTGGACTGGATGGGTGGACGGTGGGAGAAGTGAACACAGCTCAACTCGATGGAGGACAGTGGGCCTATCGCAACGGCTCCTTTTATGCCACCAAGGCGGCTTCCATCGCCCGAATGGTAGGCATGCCCGACCACATGCAACTGGAATTTGATCTGGAGTGGAAAGGGTCCCTCAATATCGCAGTGGCCCTCTACACCGACTATCTGCAACCAGTAAGTCTGGCTGAGAAGGATTCCGAGCCTGATTTTGGGGGTTTTTACAGCCTTCAGCTCACCAGTTACGCCGTCAATGTGCTCATGGTGAAGCAAAAGGAACCCCTGCAGTATTTGGGCATGACTCAGACACCTGTTTTCCGCCAAGGAACCAAGGCTCATGTCGACGTAAGAACCAATAAAGCGGATCAAAGTATCAGCCTTCTGGTCAACGGAAAGTTGATCAAACGCTGGGTGGATCAAGGCGGCTTTGCCGGGCAAGGCAAAGGCATCCGCCTGGTGCATCAGGGGCAAGGATCGGTTCGATTCAGCAATCTGAAGATTCAAGGGTGGGATGGGCGTTTTGAATCTCCGCCCAGCAACAGGGTTCAATCGCCCAACGATCTGATGACCCTTCGCAATGGTGACAAACTGGTAGGGCGCGTTGGATCAGCAACGGCCGAAGAGATCACTTTCATGATCGGCGAAACACCGACTCAAACACCTCACAATCAAATCGAAAAAATCGAGTGGGGAAGTGTCACCGACACCCTTCGGCCTTTGCGGGGGGGCGAAGCGAGGGCCCACCTGTTGGGAGGGGACCATCTCACCATTCAGCTCCGACGCATTGAAGGGGAGCATATGCATTCCAGCAGCCCCCTCTATGGCGACACAACCCTGCAGATCTCTCATTTTGAGAGACTCGATTTCGTGGATGCCCCAACCACCACAGCCAATGGAAAGCAAGGAGCTCAACCCTGAGAATGGGAGATCCGGATACCAACATGGACTTTGAGAATCGCCTTCAAGGCATCCAGCAGCGTATCACAGAAGCATGCCAACGCTGCGAACGCAACCCATCGGAGATCACCCTGCTGGCCGTGAGCAAGGGACACTCCGTCAACTCAATCCTGGAAGCATCAGAGTTGGGTTTGGGGCATTTTGGAGAGAACAAAATTCAAGAAGCCAAGCTGAAAGTAGGCCAGTCACCGCCTCATCTCAAATGGCACTTCATCGGTCATCTGCAAAGTAACAAGAGTCGGGATGCGGTGCGCCTGTTTCACATGATTCATGGAGTGGATTCCATGAAGCTTGCCCAAGCCTTGCAGGAACAGTGTGACAAGCAATCGCGCACCGCTCGCATCTTGCTCGAAGTCAATATTTCAGGTGAGGTGACCAAACACGGATTCACTCAAGAGGAAATCATGGAACAGCTTGAGGACCTCAATGCCTTGGATCGCCTCGAAATCCATGGGTTCATGACCATGGCACCATGGACACCGGAACCGGAAAAAACTCGACCTGTCTTCCAGGGGCTTCAGCATTTGCGTCTACGCTGTGAGGACCTCATGGGCGTCCCCTTCCCAGTCATGAGCATGGGGATGAGCAACGATTTTGAGATCGCTATCGAGGAAGGTTCGACTATCATCCGCATTGGCACTTCCTTGTTCGGCAAACGCTCCTACGCGGCCTCCAAAAATAGTGCCAAGCCATGAAGTCCGCAGTCCTGAAAGCCATTGGGGATGCCTTGGAGATAGAAACGCGAGAGCATCCCAGGATCCCCCGAGGAGAGGTCTTGGTTCGCCTCCGATCGGCCGCACTGAATCGACGTGACTATTGGATCACCCAAGGTCTTTATCCAGACATTCACTTACCGGTCACCCTGGGGTCGGATGGGGCTGGTGTGGTGTGCGAAATAGGCGAGGGCGTTCAGACTCATTGGCTGAATCGCGAAGTAATGCTTTATCCAGGCCTGTCTTGGGGGGAAACCCCCAAGGTACAATCCGATGATTTCCAAGTACTCGGCATGCCACGCGATGGCACACTTTCCACGCATGTTCTGGTGCCGGAGCCTTGCCTATACCCCAAACCCAGCGAGTGGTCCTTTGAGCAGGCGGCAGCCCTCCCTCTCGCCGGCCTGACCGCATGGAGAGCCCTGGTCACCCAAGCCCAGCTTCAGAAGGGTGATACAGTATGGATTCTCGGCATCGGGGGCGGAGTCGCTCAATGGGCCTTGCAATGGGCCATCAGCCTGGGGGCCTGCGTCTGGGTGACCAGTTCTTCGCAAGAAAAGCTTGAACGCGCCACCTCCCAAGGTGCGAAAGGGGGCATCCTTTATGATACACCCACCTGGGCACAGAACCTACAGGATCAAAGCGGTCCTCCTCAGGTCATTTTGGACGGTGCAGGAGGGCAAGACCACCATACCCTCATGGATGTCATTGCTCCGGGCGGCCACTGGATTCAATACGGTTCCACGGCGGGCCCAGCGAAACATATCAATTTGTTCAAATTATTCTGGAAACAAGTGACGTTACGCGGATCCACCATGGGATCTCCCAAAGAATTTGAAGCCATGCTGGACCATGCAAGAAATGGCACCATCACGCCCACCATCGATAAAATCTTTCCCTTGGTAGATTGCAATCAGGCCATCACACGGCTGGGTAAGAAAGAACAGTTTGGAAAAATTTTGATCGACTGTACTTGAGGGGTTGACTGGAGATCACCCACCACTCTTGCTTGCAACCTAAATAAAAACCTGTTTGGTTCGGAGCATGATCCCAGGATTATCACCTTGCATCCTGCATCTTTGGATAGGCCTTCTTTGCCTCGTGACGACTGGCCTCAACGCCGCTGAGGAATCCCAAACATCACACGGATTGAAAATAGGTCAAAAAGCACCTGCATGGGTCCTGAAGGATCCTTTGGGGCAAACCCATACTTTGGATCAACATCTTGAAAAAGGCCCCCTTGCACTCATCTTTTACCGCTCCGCAGATTGGTGACCCTATTGCCAAAAGCAACTGGTACAGTTGCAAGCCAAATTAACCAAACTGCAGGATCAAGGATTGAGAGTCGTCGCCATCAGTCGTGATGATCCGAAAACTCTCTCCAAGTTTGCCCGTAAACATTCGATTACCTATCCCCTGCTCTCCGATCCTGAAAGCCAGACCATTGAAGCCTACGGTTAGAGGCACTCAGAGCCGACGAACGCTCGGGTTGATGGCATCGCCCGGACAGGCATACTCCTCGTCGATCAAGAGGGGCACATCAGAGACACCTTGTTCAAGTCGAGATACAAGGATCGCCACACCGTTGAGGATATCTTTCAGGCCGCCAAGGGCCTGGATTCAAAATAACCCGTTACCCAAGCGATGAATGGAATGGTGAATGATGCGCTCCACGGGTTCAGCCTCTCCGAGGCCCTTGAGGGTACAGCGAATTTCCATGCCCCACGTGGGTTGGATATCAGGTATTTCAATCATCAACGTGCGATCATCCCGCTTTAGATCGACCGATTCGATTTTCAGTGGTCGCTGATTGTAGTGTTTGGAACCGTAATTGGCGGTACGCTTCAAACCCCAAATCTCCACCTGGTAATGATCCACCTGTTCCACGAATGATGCGTCCAGCGGATCGCTGAAAGTGACCCGCACGCCACGGGTTGTTGCCTGCATGGACAAGGGTACGTGAGCCGGTTTGCCCGTGTAACGCACCCGATAAAACCCTCCATCTTGCTGCTGATTACCAGCCCAGGCAAACATTCCCGCGGTGTAAAGCTGGCCATTGACCGGATGAAAGCGACCACGCATCACCCCGGTTGGAAAAGCTTTCATGGGTAGCGCACACATACCACCTTGTGCCTGACCTTCGATGAATTCATGGGGCACGGTATATATTTTCCCATAACCGTAGGACAAGTTGAGCAAGACTCCATTTAGTGGACCCCATTGAGCCTTTTCGTTGACCCACAACAATTCTGCCGGTGATCGGTCAAACGCATTTGTAATCCAGCAAAGAGGCTGCTCCATGGCATCATCAGAGCTATCCTTAACTTCGTGATAGCCAAACATGTTGCCATAGAATTCGCCCTCTCTGACGTAGTTGATGCGGTTTTTCGGATTCCAGTGCCCTTCTTGATCCGTCACGATCCAGGATCCATCCGGGTTGAGACAGACACCATTGGCCGCACGAAATCCGTTGGCGACAATATCGGTGCGGGTTCCATCGGCAGAAACACGTAACAAGGTTCCGTGATGGGGCACCAAGGCCGTCTTGGCATGCCTTGCTGATTTGGCATAGTAAAAATCCCCTTTGGGATCCACTTGCAAGCCCATGGCAAACTCATGGAAATGCTCAGTCACCTGCGCATCGTTGTTGAAACTCTCCACATAATCGATTTCATCATCCCCGTTGAGATCATGCAGTCGGGCAATTTGATCGCGACAGGTGACGTAAATCTTACCCTGGTAAATTTTCAATCCAAGCGGCTGAAACAAACCGGAACAAATTCTTCGCCACTTTAATTCGGAGGCCTTCAGGCCTACCCCTTCCACAAGCCAAACATCTCCCATCCACGTGCACACCGCAGCGCGGTCTGGATGATCCGGATCAAAATCAAACCCACCCAGACGCATCCACGATTCCCATGGATTGGCAGAGGCATCGGGTGCAGGAAGGGTATCGACCGCAAAAGCGCTCTGATCATCCCCACGCTCCACTTGAGTTGTGATCACCTTTTGACCGAAACGTGGCGGACCACCCCCTGTCAGTCGCGAGAAATCAACTTCCTGAACCACGCCGGCCAATCCTCTCAGCGAGGGCTCATCCAGGCGAGCCACCAGCAGGTGCCATTGCCTTTTTCGTTGAGATGGTTCGACCACCATCTCGACGAAACCCTCACTCCGCCGCAAGCCAACGGTATCACTCCCTTGGATCCACACTGCAAGATCGGATCGATCGGGGGCCACCCGAGCCACGAGTCGGTCTTTGGAAGAAAGCAATTCAAAGCTTCTGACAAAAACAGGCGCATTCCCATAGTCCAGGATACTCGGATGTTCAAGGAAGTGGTTCTCGCCCACCGTGTATTTCACGACGACTTTGTCTCCGTGATAGTAGAGGCCTTTGTAATGCACCCAGTCGCGAGGCAAAGGGCCAAATCGACGTCCATCTCGACCGATGATTCGCTGGTCTTCCCAACTTTGTTTTCGTGGGTACTGCCAGGCTGGAGCATCGGGCATTTCAAAAGCGATATCCCCTGAAATGGAGGTATGCGTCCCGTGAGATCCATCAAAAGCAATGCCTCTCCAGTCTACAAAGGAGTCTCCAGAATAAGCGGCTGCCACCCGCATTGTGTCTTCATCATAGACCATCCAGGCATGTCCCTTTGAAACACCCCCTTGGCCAGGGTCCAGACGCACATTGATCCCCTTTTGTGCAATGTTCCAATCAGGAGTTTTCTTGGCATCGTTGACTTGATAAGTCCACATCAAGGCAGGGCCGAAGTCCATTTTCTGATATTGTGGACTGTCGGAGATCTCTTCGACCACTGCGCGGTCCTGAAGCTTCAAGGGTCTGGGCAATGAAGCCAGATAAGCGGGGCTCACATCAAAGTATTGCTCGCGGTGATGCGGACGCACCAGGGCTTCTCGAATATACTGGATGACCGCATATTTTTGCCGAGGCATATATTGACCCTGGGGGACCATCATCCCATATCCATGGGTCAAGGTCTGATACATGGCGTATGGATCATGGCCATTGCGAAAATCACCTTCGTGGAATTTCAACGCCGTCGGCAGGAAACCAGGTTGCTGAGCCGTCCCATGGCAAGTCACACAAAGGCCCTGATAAATTTTTTCACCCTCCTCAAGACTCGTCGCATCCCAGCCTGTAATCAGGCCGGCATGATCCACCTCACTCAAAGGCTGAATCCATGCCTTGATAACATCGACTTTTCCTTCCAGTCGAGGGATGACCCCAAAGCCCTCGGTTCCCTCTCCATCGAACGTCTCCTGAGGCAGCGCTCCCTGCCATGAAAGATTGGGTTGATCCAGAGGCTCCTGCTCCGATTCCAGCCAGGCCTTCAAGTGATCCTCCGAAAGCCCTTCCTTCCAAAACCGCACTTCCTGAATCCACCCATCTTTCCAATCCAGCCCAAAATCTGAGGCGGAATGGCCAATTTTGAACCGATGAAGAGGCTCATCCTTGGCCGAGAATCCCTCCTTCGAGGCTATGGGCTCTCCATCCAGGAACAGCCGCGTCTCCCCATCACGAACCTGAAGCACCACGTGGTGCGGTTGGCCATCGTTGACCGTGGCATCAGAGTCCATGGCCCCCACCCAGCCAATATCGTAGACCAACCGCCCATTGCGAATGAAGAGGGCCTTGGCATTGGGAGACCACTTGGCATCAGGCGCACTCTTGGAAAACAGAGTACCTTCACCTGTGGTCTGAAAACGAACCGATGCCGTATAGGATGCGTCCATGCGGAAAATATTTTGCGCATCTTCCAGGGTAGACTCAAAACGGTTGGAGTCCTGTGTCGGCAAGGTCAGTTTAAGCATCTCGCGACCATCCAGGGTAGCCACCAATCGCCCCTCTTTACCGGGGCTGTGTTCGTGCTCCACGGACAGCGCGTGATTACCGGTCAGCAACCTAAGGGAAACTTCGGGCCCAAGATGCAAGCGCGCCTCTTGAGCCGCCGGTAATTGATAGTGGAGAAAAAGTCGAAAGTTGGCTCGAGAAGGCTCCTTTTCTGCATGCTGAGTCTCAAAAATGGGCATCATCAGTGCATCCACTCGCTTGGACGGCGGATAGCCATTGGATTGCGCCACGAGTGCTTTGCTTACGAGAAGGCTCATGAACATCCAGCAAAGCCATGATAGACTTGAGAAGCCACGCACCATGCCAAGCAGGATCCCATCGAAAGAAGGTAAGCGGATAGCTTGGGCGGCGTATTTGGAGCGAATAATGTATTTCTTCATGTTTGTAAGGGGTCGATGAATCATGCACGAACGGCCTGGAGGGGCATTTATTGTTGAGAAAAAAATTCTAAAAAGTGAATCACGGATTCCTGGGTGTCTGGCGCAGTGTCAGCATCAGGCATCCTGACAAGGTCAGGGAAAGGCCAAGATAGGCCCAACCCCCAGCATAAACGCCGGTCATTTCCTTCAGAAAACCGGTAATATAAGGCCCGACAAATCCACCTGTATTGCCAAAAGAGTTGATCATTCCAATGGCTCCAGCAGCAGCCGACCCTGTGAGAAAGGTCGTAGGATAGGACCACCAGACACCAAATGGAGCATAAACACCCACTGCAGCAACACAAAGCATGAGATAACTCAGCCAGGCGCTCTCAAAGGCATTACCCAGCAAAAGTCCCAAGGCTCCGATGAACATACCGATGGCCCCATGCCAGCGCTTTTCCCCGGTCAAAGATGATCGATGGCCTATCCACAGCATGAATCCCAAAGACAGGGTCATCGGGGGCACAACCATCCAGCCAATCGCTAGATCAGACCAGCCTGAAAAAGATTTCAATACCGATGGCATCCAATAACTGAACCCCCAGAAACCTGTAATCCAAAGGAAGTAAATCAAACACAATTTGAGCACCTCGCGGTCTGAGAGAGCCTGCCACAGAGTGTAGGGTCGCCTCTGAAGCTTCTCCTCGGATTCTCGGCGATACTGCATCGTCAACCAGTCTCGCTCAGCCGGTGAAAGCCAGGCTGCCTGGGAAGGTTCATCGCACATCCACCGCACCAGGATCACGGCGAACAAAATAGCGGGGATGGCTTCCAGTAAAAAGAGGGTCTGCCAACCTTCGAGACCAGGAAGGGACAAACCCAGAATCCAACCCGCCAATGGAGCGCCGATCATGTTCGACACCTGGAGCGATGCGAGAAGCAGTGCGATGGCTCGAGGGCGATCCTGTGCCCCAAACCATCTTGGAATGCAGGAGGCATACAAGACGGGATAAAGGCTGGCCTCGGCAACCCCGAGGAGAAATCGCAGCAAGTAAAACTCCCAGGTCTCCGACATGAAAGCCATCAGTCCGGACACTATCCCCCACGTGACCATGATCCTTGCCAACCACCACTTGGGACTTGTGCGCTCCGCGATGAGGGCCCCGGGAATTTCGAAAAGCACATAGCCCAGAAAAAAGATCCCTGCCCCCAAACCAAACACTTCATCAGAAAAGTGCAGATCCTGATTCATGGTTAACTTGGCATAAGCCAAGTTGACTCGATCCAGGTAGGCGATAACCGATGTAATGAATAAAAGCGGCAGAATGCGCACGTAGGCCTTGCGGCGCGCACTCGCGGCCACCTCTTCGGCACTGTTTGGCAGGAGCGTCATTGGAAGTCCCAATGAAATTAGAATCAATGGTCGCCACTGTCCATGCACAATGGGATATTTTGACATTGAAGACCCAAGCCAAACAGTGAAACATCAGGACCGTGAACCTCTGCAACCCCATTTTCTCCTTCAGTCCCGTCATGGTTCGAATCCCATGGGTGACATGCTGCCTCCTGCTCAACCTTACGATCGCAACGCATGCCGTAGAGTGGACCTCCTTGTTCGATGGAGTCCATCTCGACGGCTGGATCAAGCGCGGGGGCAATGCCACCTATCAAGTTCAGGATGGGGTGATCGCTGGCACTACTCAACAGGGAGGTGCCAATACCTTTCTGTGCACTCAGCGCGATTATGACGACTTTATTCTCGAGCTTGAGTATTTGGTCGATCCAGCGATGAACTCGGGAATCCAAATTCGCAGCTTGAGCAAACCAGATTACCACAATGGCGTCGTCCACGGCTATCAGGTGGAGATTGACCCCAGTCCGAGAGCATGGTCAGGCGGGATCTACGATGAAAGCCGACGCGGATGGCTCTATCCACTGAAGGACCATCCCAAAGCTCAAGTGGCCTTTCAGCAAAAC
The DNA here is from genome assembly GCA_902560705.1 of uncultured Verrucomicrobiota bacterium. Classification (GTDB taxonomy): domain Bacteria; phylum Verrucomicrobiota; class Verrucomicrobiia; order Limisphaerales; family AAA164-E04; genus UBA7971. The sequence continues at coordinate 12,882 of CACEMW010000022.1, read as the reverse complement.
CAGTGGAACCATTACCGAATTGAAGCCGTGGGAGATTCCATCCGCACTTGGGTAAACGGCATACCGGCTGCTGATTTGCGCGATTCATTGAATGTCTCAGGCTTCATCGCCCTGCAGGTGCATGGTACTAACCGTAAGGAACCCATGCAAATCAAGTGGCGTAACATCCGTATTCAGGATCTGGGCAAGCACCAGTGGAAGCCTTTGTTCAACGGTAAGGACCTCAGCGGCTGGCATGCCCTTCCCGGAGGCAAGTGGGAGGTCGTCGATGGGGCTATCCGCGGAACCAGCGAAGCCAGTGAACCGCGGCACGGCCTACTGGTTTCCAACCAAACCTATGACGACTTCACCGTTCGCGCCTCCTTCAAGGTAACCCGAGGAGATAGTGGGTTTTATTTTCGCTCTGAGAAATCAGGAGATGGAGTCGGCGTACATGGATTTCAAGTAGAAGTGGATACCTCCTATGAAACAGGAGGCCTTTACGAGACCGGGGGTCGTGCGTGGGTGGTCGAGCATCCAGCCGACAAAAAAACGCCATGGTATCGAAAGGGAGAGTGGAACCAACTCACCGTATCAGCCCACGGCCAGCGCGTCACCGTTCATATCAATGGACAACAGACCGCTTCTCTCCCAAAGGATTCAGGTCGTCTTTCCGGGCATTTGGCACTTCAGCTCCATGGGGGTCTGGATATGTGGGTGGAATATCGTGATATCGAAATACTCTCCAAACCCTGAGGCTCTTTGACTTTATGCTCCATTCCATCTAAATTGCGGCTTTATGGATCATCTGCATGCTCCTTGGCGCATTGACTACATTCTGTCACCCAAACAGCCCAAAAGTGATGCATCCCTCTTCACTCGCATCGCTGAGTCATCCGATGACGAAGCCAATTTGGTCGTCTATCGGGGTAAGTCGACGTATGTCCTTCTCAATCGCTATCCATACAGTGGAGGCCATTTGATGGTCATACCTTACCGACAAGTCGCTTCGCTGGACGCCTTGGCGCAGGAGGAGCGCTCTGAACTCATGGAAACCACGAATCGGACGATCAACATACTGAAAGAAGTCATGGCACCTCAGGGCTTCAATGTTGGCATGAACCTGGGATCCGTCGCCGGTGCGGGCATCGAGGAACACCTCCACATGCACATCGTGCCTCGCTGGGGGGGGAGACACCAATTTCATGCCGGTGATTGGTTCCACAGCTGTATTACCCCAGGCTCTCGAATCCCTGGCTGCCCAAATCAGAGAGGCTTTTGATACTCTTGACTAGCGTCTCTTTGGCCACCTCAGTAGAAGTTTTTCACGAAAACAGGCATCTTACTTGATCTATCACCCATTTATGGTTACCGAGACCCTTCACTACGAAAGCGCTCACCAGGCTCAGCTCCTTTTCGCCAACGATGATCGAAACCTCAAGCACCTGGAGAACGAACTCGGCGTTAGAGCTGTCAGCAGGGACGGCTGGATCAAGCTGGAGGGAGAGGCCGAAAAGGTCCACTCGGCCAAAGAGCTTTTCCTAACACTCGAGAAGGCCCTCAAGGGTGGTAGCCCGATTCGGGTCAGAGAATTCAATCAATCTCTGGAAGTTATTAAGCAACATGGGACCGGGGCCTTAAAAACGCTCTATGACGAGCGTATCCAGACTTCCAGCCGCAAGCCTCCGATCCATCCCAAGACCGCGGGGCAGAAGAAATATATCGAAGCCATACGCAAACACGATGTCACCTTCGGAATAGGTCCAGCAGGTACAGGTAAGACTTATTTGGCTATGGCGATGGCAGCCCAAGCCCTGAAGGCTGGGTCGGTCAATCGTATCATACTCACCCGACCCGCTGTCGAAGCTGGGGAGGCCCTGGGCTTTCTTCCAGGGGATCTCTACGAGAAGCTCGATCCCTATTTGCGCCCCCTTCAGGATGCCCTCCACGACATGCTGCCACCGGAAGAAATCGAAAAATATCGCGATCGGGGTATCATTGAAATTGCTCCACTGGCTTACATGCGTGGACGGACACTCAATTACGCCTTCATCGTTTTGGACGAAGCCCAGAACGCGACGACCGAACAAATGTTCATGTTTCTCACTCGGCTGGGCATGAATTCTCGGGCGGTCATCACCGGCGACCCCACCCAAATCGACCTCCCCAAGCACAGGCCCTCCGGGCTATTGGAAGCGAAAAAAGCGCTCCAGGGTATCGAGGATATTTCCATTGAGGAATTCGGGCGCAAGGATGTGATTCGGCATCGCCTGGTGCAGAAAATCGTTGCGGCATATGAAACGCATCGTCAAAAGCAAGAAGCCTGATTTCGTTTCAAAAACTTTCCTCTTTCAAGGACTCTCCTAATCAGCAGGTCATGGTCAAGCATTCCAAGCAGCATTGCGTTGAAGTGCGCAATCGGCAAAAAAAATGGCCCATGGACCGGTCCCAAGTTCACGCGATCAGTCTGTGGGTCGCTGGGAGTCTGTTCAAGGATCGAAACATTGATCTTTCAGTACAATTTCTTTCCTCTGGACGCATGGCAGAGATCAACCAATCGTTTCTGGGACACGAAGGCCCCACCGATGTCCTCACCTTTGACTTGAGTGAAGAGGCACCGGAAGACAACCTGGTCGGTGAAATTCTCATTTGTCCCGATGTGGCCATGGATTTCAGCCAGTCATTCGGTACCCACTGGTATGAAGAATGCATGCGCTATCTGATACATGGTCTGCTTCACCTGGCTGGGTTCGATGACCTCGAACCGGAACCCAGGCGACTCATGAAGCGCCACGAGCATCGATGGGTGCGCCGGATGCATGAGCACTTTTCACTTCCGAAGAACCCTCCTTCAGCCAAAGCTCGCAGTAGGACTTCTTTTCCATCCAAATAGCCCTTCATGGAACAAACCCTGGGCATTGTCATCAGATGGTTTCGCTATTCCGATTCGAGTCTCATCGTGCATTGGGTCACTCAAGATCATGGGCGGCTCAACACCATGGCACGCGGAGCCTTGAGGACCAAATCTACTTTCAAAGGTAAGCTCGATTTATTCAACCAGTGCCAATTGTCCTTCAAGCGAAGTCGTCAATCCACCCTGCATACCCTACATGAAGTTCAGCTTCAAAAACATCATTCGTCACTCAGTCGACAACTGAGCCGTTTCGAGCAGACGTGTTATGTCTCACAACTCATCAGCCAATGTATCGAGGAAGACACTCCCGTTGAAGGGCTTTTCGAACTTTTTGATGCCTACCTGATGGGGATGCAGGCAGCCCAGACCGAAAGTTGCATTCAAACCCTATGCTTTGAGTGTCACTTGCTTGATCTGCTGGGATCACTCCCGCCATCCACCCATCCGAGCCTGCGTTCTCCGATCAGGGATGTCGTCCTTGATTGGATGCAAAACCCATCCAGGAGTCTTTCGACCGGTTGCAAAGTACTGGAGCCTCAGTTACTTCGAAAACTGGCTGATTACCTGGGTCATCAATGGATTGCGTATCTGGGTCGCCCACCCAAAAACCGCCAAAAGTGGATCCCGTAGAGACCAATTTCAGGACGTCAAGGCCCGTTCACAGTGCCTGATCGCATACCTGAATGCCATGGCGCAAGGACTGCATGGGATCCTTCCAGGTGGGAATGAATTCGTGAGCCACATACCCCTGATAGCCGGTGCGCAGTATTTCCCTGATGATGGCCGGATAGTGAATCTCCTGCTGATCATCCAACTCCCCTCTTCCTGGATTGCCTGCTGTATGATAGTGGCCAATGAAGGGATGATAGCGCCGAATGCGTCGTATCACGTCTCCGTGCATGACCGAGACGTGATAGATATCAAACAGCAATTTAAAATAGGGTGATCCCACTCTCTCGATGAGTTTCACACAGAAGTCGACATCATCCCCGAAATAGCCCGGATGACCTTTCATGGGATGAGATCCATCGCGTGAGTTGAGATGCTCCAGCATCAAAGTGACCTGATGCTTCTCCGCGTGAGGCAACACCTTTTTCCATGTCTCGACACACAACTTGGCAGCTTGTTCATCATCCATTCCCTCAAAGCGCATGCCTGTGAATGTTATGACCTTATCGGCCCCTACTGAAACCGCCAGGTCGATGGCTCGAATCAGCCCTTGGACGACTTGCTCGGTGTAGGCGGGGTTGCAAGGCCCTTCCCTGAAACCATGCCCTCCGGATACGAGAGAAATCTGGAGCCCTAAATGCCTAATATCCTTGTAGGCAGAGGCAGGGACGCCTTCCATGGCCACCAAACCCATGGCTTTCCCATGCATCGCCAATTCCAGAGGAGACATCGGATTGAAACACCACCCCATGACCGAATGACGGACAGGCCCTTGTGCCACATAATCCGGCTGAAGTTCCGATTGCGCGAGCTGAGCCATCAGGGAGGGCGCTATACCTAAACCCATGGCAGCCGAGGGAACTTGCTTGATAAAATGCCTTCGGGAAATGTTCATGTTGAATGCTGGAAGATTAGGACAGGCCAGGCCACCTCACCAGCTCAAAGACACTCAGGATGCTTCCTTCTGAGAAGACCCGTGAACGGCTTGTTCGAAGACCTTCAGTCGTGCAAAAGCGCTACAGCTGTGATCAATCCCAGGAAGGTCTCTGAGCAGCTGTGCTCGAGTAGGAACCTCTCCCCAGGCAGTCACCATGAAGGCCTCACGCGCTCGATGATCCTTACAGGCAAGTTCCCGATTTTGTCGAATGAAGCGATCCCTCAACTCGCCTTTCCAAGCTTCGAAATCTCTTGATGTTTTCATTTGATGACGCCCCACCCAAGGCAGCCACTCGAGTATCTGGCTTTGATGGCACCAGGTCATTTGGGCAATTGCTTCAAACACCTCCTCCACATCGACCAGGAAATCGGGATGATTGGAACCCGCCATGTATCCATCATAAGTGTTTAAAATAACTGGAACCTTGCAAGGCGCCGCGGGCCCTTCCATGGAGGGATATTCTTCCACAAACGCATGGGGAACATTGATCATGTAGGCCACTTTCCGAACCGCCTCAGCCACAGCTATGTGGTCCACATGTACTCCTGCGAAGGGATCGGAAGGCACAGGCGGGCAGAAAAGATAATCGGGCTCGAAATCCCTGATCGCTTTCCACATGGCAGCCAGGAGGTCGCGAGTGACAAGCAAGCATGCTTCACGAGGAATCGTACCGTCCGGCAGGTACAAGGATTGAAATTCATACTTTCCGATGCGCGCCGATGCACGCTGTTCCGCCATCCTCAGTAGGGTGGTTTTTCCCGGGTCATGCACATGGTGACCCGCTCGACCGTCGGTGCAAACAAGAACCCTGGCATTCAAATCATCACCGAGTTTTTGCCGCCAAAGTTCAAACAAACCGGATGCCGTAAACTCATAATCGTCGAAGTGAGCATGAACAAAGAGAATCCTCATGGCTGCTGATGATGATTATTTATGCACTGTTGTCGATCTTCGATCCATTTGGTGAGGCTTTTGTCTCGGGCTGAACCCCGAAAATAGGTTTTGGATATTGACCTAGAAATTGAGTAAAAATAAGCTATTCATTCAAGACGGCCCTATCAATCAACCACACGGAATGTCCAAGATTTACGACAACATTGTTCAGACCATCGGTCACACTCCTCTGGTCAGACTCAATCGAGTGACCGAAGGGGCTCAGGCGACTGTGCTGCTGAAATGCGAATTTTTCAATCCGTTGGGGAGTGTCAAGGATCGTATCGGAATGGCCATGATTGAGGATGCAGAAAACCGAGGCATCCTCACTTCAGAGACCATCATCATTGAACCCACCAGCGGCAATACAGGGATCGCACTAGCCTTTGTCGCGGCAGCCAAGGGATACAAACTGATCCTGACCATGCCGGAAACCATGTCGCATGAGCGAAGGACTCTGCTTGCATTGTTGGGCGCGGAATTGGTACTGACCCCCGGATCACTCGGAATGAAAGGGGCCATAGGCAAGGCCCAAGAATTGGCTACTCAGACACCCAATGCCTGGATTCCCCAGCAATTTGAGAACCCGTCCAATCCGGAGATTCATCGCCAAACCACAGCTCAGGAGCTATGGGACGACACTGATGGTGCCATCGATATTTTAGTAGCCGGAGTGGGTACGGGAGGGACCATTACCGGTTGCTGCGAGGTCATTCGGTCAAAGAAGCCTGATTTCCAAGCCATTGCCGTCGAACCCAGCGATTCTCCAGTCATCAGCCAAACCCTCCAGGACGAAGCTTTGACACCGGGCCCCCACAAGATTCAGGGAACAGGTGCTGGGTTTATTCCCCACAACCTTCACCTCGAGGATGCCAAGGGTCAGCCGCAGATCCAGGAGTGCATTCGCGTAAGTAACGAGGATGCCTTCACCATGGCTCGCCGCTTGGCAAAGGAAGAAGGTCTACTGGTCGGCATCAGTACCGGTGCCAACGTAATGGCTGCCCTTGAGGTGGCCAAACGCCCTGAAAATAAAGGAAAAACCATCGTAACGATTGCCTGTTCAACGGGCGAGAGGTACCTGAGTACTCCCCTTGCTGCAGAAGCACGTGCTGAGGTCGATGCTTGAGCACTAAATCAGGCATCGCCCTTCTATCGCCTGCCGTATCTTTAGGAGTCCATTTCTCTTAATCGAGGAGTTTTAAACTCATTCATGATCCGGTGCCGAATCATCCATGGCAAAAGATTCCTCAGGAGCTCGAACCAGGTGGTGCCTAGCATAGGCAGCAAAGTAAACGATGCCAATGACAAACCACAATAGTGCCCCGACAACTGCCGAACGGTAATCAGCGTTGAGAAAAAGGGCGCCCAAGGTAATCAGGGATAGCACCATGGCGATCATGGCCCCAAGACGCCCGGCTGGACTGATGTAAGGTCGTTTCATGGAAGGGAATCGCCGGCGCAACCTGAGATAGGAAATCATCTGCATGACATACGCAATCACGGCTCCAAAGACAGCCATATTTAACAAAGCTGCTCCGACCGCACTGCGGGGCGATGCAAAATGAATGACCAAGGCTACCCCATAGCCCATCACTCCTCCTGCCACCAGTGCCAAATGCGGTGTCTGTCTTTTGGGAGCGGTCAATGAGAGGATCGATGGGAAGTAACCCGCGCGCGAGAGCGAGTAGATCTGCCGGCCGTATGCATAAATGATCGAATGAAAGCTGGCTACCAGGCCAGCAACCGCCACCAAGGCAAGTAGCTTGGTCCCCATACCGCTACCAAAAATGGTTTTGAACCCGTCAAAGAGTGGCTCATCGCTCGATCCGATCCGTTGAGAACCAGGAGCGATACCAGCATTCAAGATCAAGGTCGCAAACGCGCATACAATCAGCGTCATGAGACCACTGACCATGCCTTTGGGTAAATCTTTCTGAGGGTGTTTGGATTCTTCTGCTGCCAGGGGAAGTTGCTCGATAGCCAGGTAAAACCATACGGCAAAAGGCAAAGCTGATAAGATGCCGCCCCATCCTGTAGGAAAGAAGCGCGAACCGCCTTTCTCGGGTTCGATATTCAAAGCCTGCTGCCAATCGAAGTGTGGCAGCGCTCCCAGATAAAACACTAGGAGAATTCCCAAGGCTACCAGGGTAATCCAAACAGAGAATCGGAAGGATATTTCAACGCCCCAGATATTGAGCCCTACAAACAGGGCGTAGGCCACCAGCCACCAGAGTGGTTCCCACGCGTCAGGAGTTTCAAAAATGGCCCCCAAATACCCCCCAATACCGACCACAATGACTGCTGGCGTGAGGATATACTCCATGTTTTCTGCCAAGCCGGTAAGATAACCACCCCATGGGCCCATCGCCGTTCTGGCAAAGGAATAAGCCCCACCGGTGTGCGGCATGGCAGCAGCCATCTCAGCAATACTGAAACACAATCCGACATACATCAACGTGATGCACAGAGTTGCTACCAGCAACCCGCCAAAGCCACCCGCACTCAGGCCATAGTTCCAACCAAAAAAATCGCCGGAAATCACTGCGCCAACGCCGAGAGCCCAGAGATGGAAAACCCCGGCAAAACGCTTGAGTTGCCTTTTTTGAAAATAGTCATCTTCCACTTCCCGGTAAGAGATTTTCGGTCCTTCAGAATGCCCAGGATCACTCATGGATGTGCTCTCCCTGGATACCTCTCCTGGTTCAATGCCTGCTCGGCGGCTCGATAAACCTCCTGGAGGGGAACTCCTTCCTTAAGAGCTGCCTTCTCACAGGAATCAAACTCCGGGGTGCATCGAACGCATTGCCCGTCCAAATACCCCTCCTTGGTGGCGATCGGACCATAGACAGTGCGTATTTGCCCCGCCTTTCGTTGCAACTTTTTGCGATCCCAAAGTGTACTGCGAACCCCAAAGGCTGAAGTATGAAGCAGGATCAGACGTCGCATGACATCGGCCTGCTCAGAGGCTACGAGAACATTGAGCAATACACCGGGACGGTGTTTTTTCATTTGGATGGGAGCGTAGAAAACATCCAAAGCCTCGTGCTGAAAAGCAAGATCCATAAAGTGACCCAACACCTCTGGGTGACAGTCATCCAGATTGGTCTGAAGAAGAAGGACCTGGTCAGATTCCCTCCCGTCATAGAGGGACGCATCAGGTGCCTGACCGAGCACCGCTCGCAGCACATTGGGACGGCCCGGAATATCTCGCCCCCCCAGCCCATAGCCCACTTTTTCAGCGACCAACCCCTTCATCAGACCAAAGGATTGCGAGAACTCTGCCAATAGGGCCGCACCCGTCGGAGTCACCAGTTCGTATGGAAGGTCACACTGGGTAAGGGCAATGCCAGCTTCACCCAATATGGAAAGCGTTGCCATTGTAGGCACCGGAAATTTACCGTGAGCGCAGTGAACAAACCCACTCCCTTCGACGACAACCGAAGCTCGCACCTGAGGTTTTCCCATGGACTCCAGCGCAATGCAGGCACCCAGAATGTCCACGATCGAATCCACGGCGCCTACTTCGTGAAAATGCACCTCATCGGGAGGCAATCCGTGAACCTTGCCCTCGGCCACAGCGATGCGATGAAAAACTGATTCGGCTTTCTCTTGGACCCAAGGAGAAAGAGCACTCGATCGAATCAATTCCTTGATCTGGGCAAAATCTCGCGCGTGCTCCGTATCATGCCCATGGTCTTCCATGCCTCCGTGGCTGTGCGAATGACCTCCGTGGCTGTGCGAATGACCCCCATGAGAAGAAACATTCTGATCAGAGGGGTTATGAGGTGCGTTCAACAAGACATCAAACTTCACTCCCTCCACACAGGAGCGGCTGGAGCGATGAATCCTCAACTCGTAGTCACCCACATCAAGCAAGGCAAGCTGCTCGCGCAAGTACGATTCGTCCAGGCCTAGATCAAGCATGGCACCCAGGAACATGTCACCACTGATTCCGCTAAAAAGATCTAGGTAAAGTGTCTTCATGAACTTTTGTGCTCGGTATGGATCATTCGAAGGATCTGGCTGGCGGCGTAGGCCGCCCCAAACCCATTGTCAATGTTCACAACGGTCACTCCACTCCCACAACTGGTCAGCATGCCCAATAAAGCCGCTACCCCTTCAAAACTGGCTCCATATCCCACGCTGGTTGGAACAGCGATGACTGGCTGTGAAACCAAACCTGCCACCACACTTGGAAGAGCCCCTTCCATGCCGGCGACCACAATAATGACCTCAACGCTCTGCAAACGATCCATGGAAGCCAACAAACGGTGCAGACCCGCCACTCCGACATCATAAAGCCGATCTACCTGGTGTCCCATGACGGTGGCGGTAAGAGCTGCTTCTTCAGCGACTGCCAGGTCACTGGTTCCAGCGGAGACCACACAAACACGCCCTTTGGGAACCGGTTGCTTGGGCCCTTTCCACATCAGACAATGAGCACCTTCCTCGTAAATCAAGTCAGGGCACAAGGCCAGCACCTCATCAGCTGCTTGAGCTGTCACGCGGGTCACCAACACGGCATGAGATTGATGGGAGAGTTTGCTGACAATGGCAGCGATTTGCTCAGGCGTCTTTCCTTCGCCAAAAACCACCTCTGGAAAACCTTTGCGTAGGGCTCGATGGGTATCGATTTTGGCAAAACCCAATTCCTCAAAAGGAGCTCTTTGAAACTGCTTGAGCAGCTCCTCCTGCGAGAGCTCCCCGTCCTTGTAGGCCTTTAAATAACGGCCAGCCTCATCAGGAGTCATTCGAAAACCATGCCACGCCCTATGGGGAAGGTCACGTGGAAAGTCCCAAAACCCATCAAAGGTGGAAGGGCAGAAGATGGAAGGAAGCGTTAATGAACTTCAAGGATGTGATCCATGAGGTTTGGAAGCTGGGAAAGCACCCCCGAACGATCGGCAATCAAGGTCGCCCCCGCTAGGCGCGCAGACTCTTCAAGACCGTCGCCAAGATTGGCATAAGCAAGTATGGGGAGGTGTTGCGTCTGTAGATCCTCCTTGATGGTGCGGATGGCTTCCAAATGCTGGTCCACATCGGGTTCCAAATCGCACAGCATGGCCATGGGAGATAGTTCCCTCACTTGGTCTGCCAAGCTGGAAGATGGAGAGGCACTCTTGACAAGGAATCCCAGTTCCTCCAGTCGGTGAACCAAGCGGCTCCCAGGCATCAGGTTCTGGTAATGAATGAGCACCAAAGGTGAGTTCATGCTAACACCAACTTACTGGCAGATGCGAATGATTTCAAATCGTTTTGCCCGACCATTGCGCTGTGCGGGACACATTGAGGCCTGTTTCCCTCAGCGCATCAGGTCACCGACAGCAACCTGAATGGGATCAGTTTTGATTGACTCGCTTAAGGAGCTGATACGCCTTGGCCGCGTTGGGATCTCCATCTTCCATGGCATAAATTAGCTCCTGTTCGAGATTGATCAAGGAATCCCTGACGGCGATGCCTTCATTGACATCCTTCACCTTCCCGGAGAGCTTGATTTCCTGAAGTGAGATCAGGGCATCCCGGTACTTTTTCTTGCGCATGGCCTCTGAAGCCGCCTTCGCATGCTTTTGCAGGGCGCTGTCGGACCCAGCAAAAGCCTCGGAAAGATGATCGGCTGCACCATCAACGTTCTGGCTGTTACGAATGCGGCCGTCATCCCCATCACCTCCACAGGCACTTAAAAAAGCGATGGAAAGAATGAAAAAAGCATGAATCAAAGATGGTTGCATGGCCTTCACAGGAATGTAAACCCAAACACTATTTACCGTTGGCTGAACCAGGATTGCACCAGAATTTGCCAGGGGCGCGTCCAGGGAACCCACCAATCCCGGCCTCTTCGTAATAAGCCGTAAATTTCCAATACTCCACGTGTCCACCAAACATTCCAAGATTGGTTCCACCATTGTGACGTTCGGTCACCCCCTCGTTGGGTCGACTGGCCACGTTGTCATAGTTCGATGGCAATCGCTCATCCGCTTCCCAATAGAGAAGGTTACCCGCATTGAATTGATCCATTTTATAACTCCCCCACTGTTTTCCGTTGGGGGAGGTTCCGTAAGCAGTCACCGCTCCGTTCATGACGTAGCTAGAAACCTGCATCTCACGCTGCTTGAACAAAGCTGTGTTGGTCCGCTCTAGCGGACACCAGTAAACCTGACCCGTGGGAATATAATTCCACAATTGGCCAAGAGTCACATCGTGTTCGGGGTTTTGTCCTCGCTTGCGAGTATAAAGCCAGTTGGCCACATCGTAGGTTCCTGAGCTCCAAGAGCTGTAGGGCAAGTATTCTTCACTGTCTCCAACATACATGTGGGTGGCCAAAAGCATCTGCTTGAGATTACTCAGACACTTGGTGCGGTTGGCTTTTTCCTTGGCCTTACTCAAGGCGGGCAGGAGCATACTGGCCAGTATGGAAATAATGGCTATGACCACCAGCAATTCGATGAGTGTGAAGGCTTTGTTTTCTTTATACGATTGGATGAAACAGGACAACGGACCACGGGTCAGCTTTTGGTTTCCAGCGCTCATGATATCGTACTTTAAATCACAAAAATTGGTCTCCATCAAGTAGATAAATTCTCCCCACTTATAGCGAACCTCAATTGATTAAAGCATCCAAGGCCACCGATCCTTGGTTGTTCAGCATCCAAAAAAAGTGTCTATCCCTTGGATCAGAATCCCTTGGTTTTGCTGGCTGTCGGCATGAGGAATCTCCCTAGCGAAAGGCCCGAATTATCCCAGTAAATTCCTGGTAGCAGGATGCTTAAAGGTCCATTTTGGTGGTTGTCACTAGCGCATGAGCGTCTTTAAGATCCTATTCATCATGAACCCTTTCCAGTCTCATCACAGCCTCACAACCATTCACCGGCCTGAGTCATGGACACGCCTGGGGATGCCTTTCTCAATAGCCTCCATGCTGACATGTTTCCTACTGGCATGGGTCCCTCTACAAGCTGTCGAGGATCACCGAGATGGGGTGCCCAGAAACTTGAATGGCTATTTTCCTTTTGAAGTTCCTGCATCCACCACCGCTTGGAGTCAGCAGGCTGAGGAACGACGCCAACAGCTTCTAGTGGCCAACGGACTTTGGCCGATGCCCACGCGCACCCCACTCAACGCTGTTATCCACGGAAAGCTCGATCAGGGAAACTACACGGTCGAGAAGGTCTACATGGAAACCTTTCCCGGGTTCTTCCTGACCGGAAGCCTGTATCGTCCGAAGGGATACGAAGGCCCCAGACCTGCCGTTTTGAGCCCTCACGGACATTGGAATCAGGGGAGGTTCATGGAAAATCTGGAGGTTCTCGATGAAATTAACCAAGGAGCCGAGCGTTTTGAAAATGGCGGAAGGAGCCCCTTGCAGTCCCGCAACGTTCAGCTGGCCCGCATGGGCTGTGTGGTTTTCCACTACGATATGATCGGCTATGCAGACAATGAACAGATCAGTTAT